>JBHELA010000482.1:0-3907 GCA_041859005.1 Ignavibacteria bacterium | reverse complement strand
CATATCTTTGAAAGAACCGCGGGTTACTACCTTGCATTCTTTTACGGCTCTGTAACTTATTATGCTCAGAGTATTGATACAATCGCTTCTCAAATGACTGAGGTTAAACCGACTGTTATAATTACTGTCCCGCGTCTGCTCGATAAGATTTATAATAAGGTTATGAAAACAGCCGTGGAGATGGAGGAAGGTTTCAAAAAGAAAATATACAACTGGGGACTCGAGGTAGCAAGAACACATTGGAACAATAAGAAATCTGTTAAATGGACTCTTGCCGATAAGCTTGTATTTACTAAGATTCGGCAAAAAACAGGAGGCCGGCTAAGGCTTTTTGTTTCAGGCGGAGGTGCGCTTAATAAATCCATTGGTGAATTCTTCGAAGGTATTGGTATTCTGACTCTTGAAGGCTACGGACTTACTGAAACTTCTCCAGTTGTTTCGGTAAACAGAATTGATAAATATAAATACGGGACTATTGGACCTCCGATAAAGAATGTTGAGGTAAAAATTGCTGAAGACGGGGAAATACTCGTCAAAGGTGATATTGTCATGAAAGGCTACTTTAACCAGCCCGAAGAAACAGCACAGGCAATCGTTGACGGGTGGTTTCATACGGGTGATATCGGTGAGTTTGATTCAGACGGCTACTTAAAGATAACTGACCGCAAGAAATCGTTATTTAAATCATCGGGCGGGAAGTACATAGCACCAACGCACATTGAAGAACTCGTCAGCAATCTTCATTATGTTGACCAGATTATGATAATCGGAAATGAAAGGATGTACGTTACAGCTCTTATCGTACCTGAAATAAATGAATTGAAAAGTCTTGCAAAGAAACTTGGTATTAAGATAGAATTTGAATCCGACATGTTTACGAATCCGGTAATAATTAAGCAAATAGAAAAAGATATAAACGAAGTTCAGAAGAATCTTGCATCGTTCGAAAAGATTCGTAAGTTCAACCTTATACAAACACCCTTCACAATCGAAGGCGGCGAACTTACCCCCACACTCAAGATTAAAAGAAAATTTGTCGAAGAAAAGTACAAGTACATTATTGACAATATGTACCATAAGGTATAAAACAAAAAACCCTGCTTTCATAAGCAGGGTCTAATATTAATTTCTGTTCTTTATGTTCTCACAGTTCTTACTGCTTTTACTGCTTTACCTGCTCTTTCTTCTTTCCCTTACTCGCAAGTACCTTCTCCTGCAGTGTTATAAGTGCATTCAGAAGATTATCGGGTCTCGGGGGACAACCTGCCACATAAACATCTACAGGCAAAAACTGGTCAATTCCCTGAACAACAGAATAGCTTCTATACATACCACCAGACGATGTGCATGCACCCATAGCTATAACCCACTTTGGTTCGGGCATCTGGTCGTAAATCTTGCGTACAACTTTTGCCATTTTATAAGTAGTGGTTCCAGCTACAATCATTACATCGCTTTGTCTTGGCGAAAATCGCATTACCTCAGAACCAAAACGCGCTATATCAAAACGCGAAGACGCAACAGCCATCATTTCGATAGCACAGCAGGAAATTCCCATCGGCATTGGCCACATGCTGTGTTTGCGTGCCCACTGCATCAGGTCATCGAGCTTACCTGTCAGGTATCCGTCTTTACCAAGTTTTTCTTCTAATCCCATTTCAGAACCCCTTTTTTGTATTCATATATAAGCCCTGCTACAAGTATTACAATAAAAAGCATGGCTATTATTAATGAATAAACCATTTCTGTCTTTGGAAAGTTCAGAAATGATATTGCCCAGGGATAAAGAAAAACAACTTCAATATCGAAGACTATGAAACTGACGGCTACCATGTAGTACTTCACGGAAAACCTGTCGCGGGCTGAGCCAATCGGCTCCATACCGCTTTCATATGTCGAAAGCTTTTCTGTATTAGGTTTACTCGGACCAAACCAGGTCGATGTTTTTACAAAAATGAAGGCAAGCAATACTGCAAACCCCATTATTAAAAGTATCGGTATATATAGACTTAACATAAGATAAGATACTTAAGATTGCGAAAACTCAAAAGTCAAAACCGTTAAAATTATAGAATAATGAACAAATCCTTAAAGTTTGCACATAAAAATTTTCGTTTCTTTAATTGATAATTATTCATACATTTAAGTAAATTCAAATGAAAGGAAAGAGAAATGAAGAAATTAGTTTTTACTTTATTAATTTTAGCTTTTATTATCCCGGGTGTTTTTGCACAAAGAATTATCATTAATCAAAATTTTGAAACTACGGGATTTAACACAGATAGTCTTCCACCTAACTGGATAAAAGAAGATGTTGACGGAACGGGTGGTCCCGGCAGGAACTGGGCAGTTAGAGACTCGAATACAAATTATGTCGGAACCAATGCATTGCTTACTTCAAAAGCTCACGACAGCAAAAGAGCTCTTACTATTCCATGGAGTGCCGGCAATCCTGTAGCTGATGACTGGACAATAACCGATACTTTTACCGTTCAACCCGGGGACAGTTTGATTTTCTGGATGCTATTAGGAAGTCCTGCAGGTTTCCAACCTTACCTTGATACTATGCAAGTATGGACATTACTTGAGCAATCTTCAGGCTTAACTCTAGAAAAACTTGCAACTATTAGAAGCAATGATAGTGCAGGAGTACCTCTTGCAACCAATGTTTGGACACAATATAAATTTCCCCTTTCTGCATTTGCAGGCCAGAGAATTTGTCTTGGATTCAGATATTACATGAATACAAGTGTTGATGGATTCTGGTGTAATATTGATGATATATTTGTCGGAAATCGTGCCAGTGTTGGAATTACTCAGATAGGAAACAATCTTCCTAAGAAATTCGCTCTTAGCCAGAATTACCCGAACCCGTTTAACCCGACAACTAAGATTAAATTCGATGTCCCGAGAAACGGAAATGTTCTGCTCGAAGTATATAACAATCTTGGACAGGTTGTAAAGACTTTGCATAACGGTTATACAAATGCAGGCTATTACGAAACAAACTTCGACGGCAGCGGACTCACAAGCGGTATTTACTATTACAAAATAACATCGCAGGATTTCGTCCAGACAAAGAAAATGATTCTTGTGAAATAATTTTTCACATTTTCTATTCGTCAACCCGCCCCGATTAATCGGGGCGGGTTTTTTATTTAAATGCGAATTGTTTTTTGCAATACGTATTCTTAATCAAATCATATTTTTCAGTTCTTATCAATGTGTGCGTTCTTTTTAAAATCCCTATCCGCGTAAATCCGTCTAATCCGCGTAAATCTGCGTTCTATATTTCAACTTAAATCAAAAAGGGCAGAAGCTCTCGCTCCCGCCCTTTACTATTTTCTATTACCTTCTAAGCTTATGCAGGTGAATTGTACGTTTCCGTAAACAACTCCTTGTAATCCTTTTGCAGCAATGCATTCTTCACATCCTTCGTAATCGTTGCGCATTTATTTAGCACCATATAAACATTATCCACATAAAGCCTTATCTCGTCAAAGTCCATCGTCTGCGGCTTCCGGCTTATCGCCTCAAAAAGTTCAAGCTGTAAATTTTCTGTTAATTCTACTAAATAATTGGATTTTAATAATCATAAAATCTAAGTAAATATTCCTACCATACAGTAAAATATATTTTTATTTAACTTCAAAATAAATATATAATATTATGAAAGTTTTATTCTACCTAAAAAGTTTAAAAGTAATAATACTATCTTCGCTATTTATGCTTTTGTTTGCCGTCTCTTCTTATTCACAGACCGGATGGTTCTCGCAGCCGCTGCCAGTGAACGGAGAGGTGCAGGACTTGAAGTTTTTTGACTCAAACACAGGGTTGATCTCAACAATTAATCCCAAATATATTATTAGAACTACTAATGGTGGATATAATTGGGATATTGCTTATT
>JBHELA010000284.1:0-2886 GCA_041859005.1 Ignavibacteria bacterium | reverse complement strand
CTTCGTAAAAAATACGATTGATAGCAATCCCACAATAAAAAGAAAAGTGTTTTTCATAGCTTTATTGTTTAGTTAGTAAAAATAATTACTTAACATAATGCCTGTTCTGTTACTTTGAATTGAGGTATGTATGTTCTCCTTTTTCTTATGAACATAATTGAATTAATTACTGTTCCATTCAAGAAATATTAAATTTTTATAAAATTAAAACAGTACCTTATCTTTATCTAAAAACACAATTCTTATTTTCTTTCCATTTATAAAATTAAACCTTGAATTAAAAACCCCCTGCCTTGAAAGACAGGGGGTTGTAATTACGGAAATCCTAAAAAATTTAAAGAATTGATACTTATTATTTTATCAAAACCATTTTCTTCGTTATAATATTCTGCTTGCCTCCCGCTTCAGCTATAAACCTGTAGAAATACGTTCCGCTCGCAAATGAACTGCCGTTGAACTCTGCGGTATAGTATCCCGCAGTTCGCAGCTCATTGTTCAGAAGTGTTTTTATCTCTCGTCCGGTCATATCATAAACAAGAATAGAAACCTTGCTGTCAACAGGAAGCTGGAAGTCAACCTTTGTTGTCGGGTTGAACGGGTTCGGATAGTTCTGAGATATGTCGAATTTTGTCGGCAGCCCTACCTCTAAAACCGAATTCAAATTGTGATATTCAAAATTACCGTTTACATCAATCTGCTTCAGCCTGTAATTGTACTTTCCTGCGTTCAGGTTTTTATCTTCAAACGAATAATTTGAGGATGTAGCGGTAGTGCCTTTTCCCTGCACGAACCCTGTTTTTATCCAGACACCTGCTAAGGTCTTTCTTTCTACATCAAACCCTGCATTATTTTGTTCCGAAGCAGTTATCCAGTTCAGTTTCACATTTCGTCCATTTATATTCGACGTGAAAGAGGAAAGATTAACAGGCAGCGGTGCATCATTATCACCGAAACCAAAGATAGAGAATGAATTAAGTCCTGTTACCGTAATCGTATTTAAAGATGTATTAGGTGCAAACGATGAAAATGGTGTGTAGCTTGCTCCGCCGTCATCGGATTTCAAAACCCTTAGATTAGATTCAGGAGTTACATTCCCAATTTGTGCATCATCATAGTTTAATGTTATATCATAAGTATATCCAGAGCCGCCTGTTGGGGTAATAACCCAGTATCCGTTAGCAACCGCAAACCCGCTTGAACCCGGAGGATTTACACCCGGATAAAAAACCATATCAACAGCTGTCGGAACTGTTCCGCCTGCTCCCCATGAAATACTTCCCAATACTCTTCCGTTAGGTAATGTGTATGTTGTTGATTGATTGTTTGCCAGCGTACCGGTTTGTATTGCTGATGACGGTGTTGATGAAGGTGTTACGTTGTAAGCACCAATGTCAGTTGAACCTCCTGCAATCGTTGTACTTCTTGTAATACCGTTTATATCAGTACTGACTGATGATATCGGCTGACCCATACCGCTTACGTTCCATGCATTCGGTGATGCTGCATCAATTGATAAATCCGTTGTTGATGTAAATCCGGGATTAGCAGATAATGACGATGCATCTTTTTCTACAGCTGTTTTCCAATCTGCAAAAGTTGTTTGGTTAGTTGGAGCCGAAAGACTTGTTGTACCGCCAAATTGCCCCGTTGATGTTATGTTGTTATAATCAAGAGTAAGATTTGTATATGTTGCATATCCCAATCCAATTCCATAGTTAACACCTGTTCCGTTCACCTGACTATTAGCAATCGCATTATTTCTGATATCTACAGTCGGGTTTGAGCCGCCTATAGCAATACCGTACATTTTTTCGTTGCCGCCGGTAAATGTTCCTGTTAATGAAATTGAATTATAGTATATATTTGTCATTGATCCTGCTACGCCACTAATCAGAATGCCTGCTGTGAAATCCCCTCCAGTGGGTTTCCCGCCAACGCCGTAAATGGAGTTGTTTGAAATAATGTTTGTTCCTGTGGTTGATCCTCCAAAATATATTCCAATAGATGAATAAGTATTAAGATGTGTCACAACACCTATAGTATTATTGCTTATTGTCACATTTGGATTATCAGTTCCGGTAAATGACGTAGTTGTAACCGCTGTCGCACCGCACGAAATCCCAAAAACATCAGTAGTTCCCGATGTTTGTGAAAGATTGCTTATATTGTTCCCAGATATAGTACAACCGCTTTCATTTGATATTAAGATTCCGCTTATTGAAATATTATTCGGTGATGTTGTATTTAAAAGATTATTTGTAATTATATTTCCTGTATTTTTGGTCGCAGCTGTTCCCCTGGTATAAATTCCCCTTTGAACCTTGCTGATATTATTATTTTGAATTGTATTATTATTATTGCTCAACCCTGAACTTGAGGTGGAAACTGTTGTAGAACCAATTCCTATTCCAAACAAAGTTGTCGTGTTTGAATTTCCAGCAATATTACAATTCTTAACTGTATTATTTGTTGCTGAGTTTGAACTCAATGAGGTCTGTATCCATATAACTGCACTTGTTGTAGATGTTGATATTGTTGAGATGGTTAAATCTCTTGATGTTGTTCCGTTGTTTGAACCATCAATAACTACATTGTCAGCTCCATTTAATACTATAGGTGTTGCCTGATCTGAAATTATTGACGGCGTTGTTCCGGCATCCGGTTTTATAGTGATAGTATGCGTTCCACCGCTGTAACTAACTTGGTTTAGATCGGCAATAGTAGTTATTTCATGTACGCCTGATAGAAGTATTAAAGTTATAGGTCCGTTTACAACTTTTGAATTAATATCATCAAAAGCCCATTTTAGGTATGCATAATCACCGCCAGAACCTATAGTCTTAATTCCTGATATTGTTCCAAGCGCCGTGAAAGATGACGGCGATG
>JBHELA010000392.1:0-3985 GCA_041859005.1 Ignavibacteria bacterium | reverse complement strand
TCGGTTTTACCTTTCTCCTTAATACCGTCAGTGAGCATTGTCATGCAGAAAGGACATGCGGATGCGACTGTGTCAGCACCAGTACCGAGGGCTTCTTCAGTTCTTTCGATGTTGACACGTTTTCCTTCAGTTTCTTCCATGAACATTCTACCTCCGCCGGCCCCGCAGCAGAATCCTTTATCCTTAGAGCGTTTCATTTCGACAATTTCGAGACCCGGAACCTGCATTAGTGATTTACGAGGAGCATCATAGATATTATTGTACCTTCCAAGATAGCAGGAATCATGGTAAGTGAATTTTTCATCTGTCTTCTTACTTGGAGTAATCCTTCCTTCTGAAATAAGTTTGCTGATATAGTCGGTATGATGACTAACTTCAAGATCAACTCCGAACTGTGAGTATTCGTTCTTTAGAGAATGCAGGCAATGAGGGCATGCTGTCACTACCTTTTTAATGTTGTACCGTTTAAAAGTCTCAATGTTCTGCTGCATGAACTGCTGAGCAAGAAATTCATTACCAAGTCTGCGGGCTGTATCGCCGTTGCATTTTTCTTCATTCCCGAGAACACCAAAATTAACCCCAGCATTGTTTAAAATCTTTGCGAATGATTTAGTAACATTTTTATAGCGGTTATCGAAAGCACCCGCACAGCCAACCCAGAAAAGTACGTCGAGGTTTTCTGCAGAACCAATACTGCTTAATTTCTTTAGCATTAGTTCTTTACCTTCATTTGCTATCTCCGATGAAAACTCATCAATCCAGTCATTACGTTGTTCGGGAGGGAATGCCCAGGGGGATTCATTATTCTCAAGGTTTTTGAAAACCGTATTAAGTTCTTGAGGGAAAGCTGATTCCATCATAGTAAGATTTCGCCTAAGGTCAACGATTGAAGTGACATGATCAATCATCACCGGACATTCTTCAACGCAAGCAGCGCATGTTGTACAAGCCCAGAGTTCTTCAGGAGAAATGTAGTCATGCACGAGTGTTTTTTCAAGTTCAGGATTGCTTTCAACTTTATTAACAACTAGCGGTCCCTTTGCCATGGTTCGTTTACGTATTTTTGTAACAATCTTTTTCGGATTAAGAAGTTTGCCGGTAGAATTTGCGGGGCAGACTTCCGTACATCTGCCGCATTCTGTACAAGTGTAACCGTCGAGGAGTTGTTTCCAGGAAAGATCTTCAATATCCTTTGCTCCGTATTGTTCTAAGGTTTCATCTTCAAAGTTAATCGGTTTCAGAACATTTTTCTTATCTATTTTAAAATTGGATAAAAAGGTATTCGGGACAGACGACAAAACGTGGAAATGTTTAGAATAAGGGAGATAGTTCAAAAATACGAGCACTATCATATTATGCGCCCACCAATGAACCTCGTACCATGTATGACTTCCTGTAGAGAAGAATCCTGATAGAAACGCTGACACAGGTCTGAACCCATGAGACTGACCGAGAAGAATCCTTTCGACATTTGCACCGAACATAGTGACCATAATCAAGAGAATCAAGACTAGAATAAAAACAGCGTCGTTGCGCGAAGAAGCTTCAACCTGCAAACGTTTTGGTGTACCAATAAACCTACGGAGCAGAGAAAAAAGAACTACGCAGAAAACTAGAGCACCAAAGAAATCCTGAGTCAGAGTAATAACAGAGTAAAATTTACCAAGGAAACTGAAAGAGAAGTTCGGAAAAAAACCTTCAATTACAGATTCGAGAATGACAAGGGAGAGAATAAGAAATCCCCAGTAAATACAAAAATGCAGAAAACCTGCAAGTTTACTCCTGAAGAGCTTTGTCTGAAGAAAAGCAATATTGATTGTGTTTATAAGTCTTTGTTTAATATTATTTAGCCGGTTTTCGCTTTTACCGAGTTTCAGGTAAGAGATGAAATTCTTTACCGAATACAGGAAAAACACCATGGCGGAAATCAATACAACTGCAAAGAGAATACTTTTAATCATTTTTGGTAAATTTTTTGTCAAGTTAGTGAATTGTGAATAAAGATGAAATTCATTTAAGAGCAGGGGACAGGGAACAGGTAGAGCGTAGTGGGGTAAAAGCAGAAAAAAAATACTGGCACACTGATCAGAGCCGAAAAAGGTTGATTAGCACTGATTAACATTTTTCCCTTCAAAGAAAACTACGGATTAAAATATAAAAACAATAAAAAGAAACAGTTAAAGATTTTCACCAGAGAGCAAGAGATATTGGCACATTGATCAGAGTTGAAAAATGCTGATTAACACTGATAGAGATTAATACAGGAGATTGTGACAAACGAGATTTATAAAGACTGATTTGCACAGATTATCATATTTATTCTATTTAAGAATACGACGAAGCAAGAGCTGAAAACAAAGAAGAAAATTAACCATAAATTTTTCCGCGGAGGTCGCAGAGAGCGCAGAGCAGGGAATAGGGAACAGGAGGCAGGGAAAAATATGAAATCTATCAGAGATTTTATTTGTCACCCATGACTTGCACTGCAATTCTGCGGGTTCTGGGGCGGTTGTCGAAATCAAGGAAGACGATTTGCTGCCAGGTACCGAGAGTCATTTCGGAATTGGCGACAGGGATTGTTAAACTTGTTTTAATAAGTGCTGAACGAAGATGTGAATGTCCGTTGCCATCTCCCCAGGTATCGTTATGTTTGTACCCGCCTACGGGAGGAATTATCTTATCTAAAAATTTTGGTATGTCTTTGAGAAGACCGGGTTCATACTCAATAGTAGTTAATCCTGCGGTCGAACCTACAGCAAATACTGTAACGATTCCGTTTTTTACTCCTGATTTAATAATAATAGCCGATGTTTCATCTGTGATATTTATGATATCGCAATTACCTTTTGTAGAGATAATTATTTCTTCGAAAAAAGTCATGGATTAGTTGATAATTGATAGTTGATAATTGATAGTTAATAGTTAATAGTTTACAAATATATTAATATAATTTTAGAGCTACGATATCTTTCTTTTCGCGCAGGTAATAAACGAATCCATTTCTGCTGAAAAAATTATCTGGTACGTTGTAACCTGACTGCCTGTTAAGAATATCGGAATAAACCTTTTTTCCCTTTGGAACATCAAAAATACAAAAAGTGTTTGTATAGAATTTTCGATTAATATACTTTAAATCCAATCCTGACTCTTTGTAATAATTAAATATTAAATAATCATCTTTGATCAAGTACTCTGTATCACCAGCCGAACCATTAATTTCAGAATTAATTATATTTGATATATGATTTTCCGGAGTAAATTTGGAAAATGATACGGGATAGTCACTTTGTTCATTATAAAGGTCATCATCAGATGTCCTTTTCAGTTCGAGCAATGCAGGATATTCCGTTTCCGAAAATACTTCAAGAATATTACCGTTTGAAATATCGATTTCAGCAATCTCGGTTTTATCGAATTTCTGTTTCATACCAAAAAGCTTATCCTCGGTTGAGAAGAAATACTGATACTCTTCGATTTCCCATAGCTTATTTCCGGAAAGCAGATCGAGTGCTATTATGTTCTTATGGTAAGGAAGTTCAGGCTTCTCAAATCTGTTCAGGTACAGAATCTTTGATGACGCACCTTCGACCGAAATCCAGTAATTCCCATCTTCAAAAAGAAAATCTGACATTAATCTCTTACCGTCATTTATGTCTACGGAGAAAAGATACAGCAGCTTCTTTTCAAGATCACGAGTTTCTCCAGCAATAAAGTCTTTGCCTCCAAAAATAAATTTCCACAGGTTACCGTTCTGATTGAAAACCCAGGCAGGTTTTAACTTATTCTTGTTTCTATCAAAAATTTTCATTGATTCTTTTTATTGTGCAATGCTATGTAATTTAAGCCTTCCAATACAAGCTGAAGTTCAATTTTATCAATACCGTTTATCTTTTTGCCTATTATTCCGGCACCACCGCCGGTTATAATGACGAATAAATTCTTAAACAATTTCTTATACATTTCAATCGCTTTTTCTATGAACAAC
>JBHELA010000328.1:0-4037 GCA_041859005.1 Ignavibacteria bacterium | reverse complement strand
TTTCCGTTGACCCACAAAGCGCCAACTGTTCCACCGTTCATACCGCCGATGGTTGAGTAATTAAAATTAAAAACTGTGGGATATGGAAATCCTACAGGTGCGGTAGTATCAGACTGTACGCCGCCGATTTCAGACTTTACTACGGGTGCTTTATCTAAATTCGGGTCGTCATTAAACTGAATGAAACCGAAAGTAAAAGTGATTGCTACCGCGAGGATTGCCATAACTGTAATGCTCTTTTTTAGCATAATAAGATTCTCCTGTTTAAGTTTATAAAAGTACTAAAAATTAAATCATTTCTTTATTAATGTCAATAATATAATTAAATCCATTTTTGAACGAATTTGAGTAATACATTATTATCATCGGTTGCAAGAAAGCGACGGGAATTTACATTTCAATGTTCAACCCGCTTACGGGTTGGTTTGTTTTACATTCTACCCCCGACTTCGTCGGGGGTTATTCACGTTGAACCCGCATCCGCGGGTTCTAAATTGGTTGACGAGATTAATTTATTAAAATCGACTATGTTTGAGGTTATTCACGTTGAACCCGCATTCGCGGGTTCTAAATTGGTTTTCCATCTACTCCCAACTTCGTCGGGGGTTATTCATGTTGAACCCCTGCCTATAGGTTGGCCTGCTGCAGGCAGGCTGCTCGCGGGTTCTAAATTGGTGATGAGGTTATTTTATACTATATAATTATATGGAAAAGACGAATGAAGATTTGCAAGGATTTAACACTATAACTTTGACTTTTATAATCTCAATTAATTATATAGTTTATGGAAAAAGTATTATGTATGCAAAATGAAAAGATAAACAATTACCTCAGTTTACTGGACAAGTGGATGCAATATTTTGGATTTGAACAGATTGTCAAAGACGATACGCTTGGAATGGACAGAATATATTCAAGGTACAGAACGGATATTGCTATGTTTGGAAAATGTTCGACTTATTCATTCGTTAAGTATGTTGAAAGGGGTATTGACGGAAACTGGATGAGACAATTCAGTTCTAACCTTTTTGAATTTGCATACAACCACAGGAAAGGAATTCCAATCGGACTTGGAGGGTCGCTTATAGTTTATCCATTATTAATTACAGACTCGGTTTCTTTTGAACTAGCGGCTTTTCTCAAGACATACACTCCAAAACATTATGCAGCTTTTGAGTTTCCCGTTGTAATGGACTTCATAAACGAAACACTATATTATCTTGAGACTACACCTTTATGGGGTTCTTTGTATTTTTCAGGATTCAGAAAGGAAGTACACAGGCTGTACTCTCCGGCGGCATGGAAAGAGATTTCCAAAAGCATTAAGACATAAGCGAAGTTTACCACAGATTAATTTTTAGCAGTATCATTTTTCTCTTGCATCTCCTACTAAAATATGCCATATTATTATATGGAAAAGAAACTAACTAAAAAACAGCAGAAGATTTTAGAATTCATTCTGAAATTTACGGAGGATAATTCATACCCTCCTACACTTAAGGAAATTGCCGATAAGTTTAAGATTACCGTCGGAACTATTCAGGACCACGTCTTTGCACTGCAAAGAAAACAGTATCTGATGAAGAAACCTGATACTGCGAGAGGATTCAAGGTGGTAAAGACTTCTTCAGGCGAAAAGGTTACTCCAAAAACCGAAATGAATTATATTCCTCTTTACGGCAATGTAGCAGCGGGTGAACCTATTTTCGCATCCGACAATGTTCAGGGATACGTAGCAGTTGAGAAGAGCGCTAAAGGACACAACATTCATTTTGCACTAAAGGTAAAAGGCGACAGCATGGTGGATGCGGGTATTTATGACGGTGATATAGTTATCGTCAGGAAACAGGATACAGCAGAAAACGGCGAGATTGTTATTGCATTGCTTGACGATGAAGCAACAGTTAAGACTTTGCGTAATAATAAGATTAAGGCTTATCTCGAAGCAGCCAATCCAAAATATAAGGCAATAATGAACAGACCCTTTTCAATCATAGGTAAGGTTATAGAGCTACGCAGGCAGTTCCAGCAGGTATAATTATTAGAGCCGGATTTATGCCGGCTTTTTCATAATGGTATGACGTATTATATCATTAAACATTTATAACCGCAGAGGCCGTAAAAGTCACAGCGAGCAAGAACTATTCTCCGCGGCGAATCTTCGACAAACAAATAAGAGCATTGAAACAGATTTTACCGTCCGCCGCGGCGGATCTTCGACGCGCAGAGAACGCAGAGAAAAACTAATAGATTATAGTTGAACAAAAGATTTTTAACGCAAAGCCCGTCCGCCGCGGCGGATCTTCGACTCGAAAGCAAAGGTCGTTCTCCACGGCGAATCCGCCGCGGCGGACAAAGAGAGCAAAAGAATTTTTTAGTTATTAAAATTGTAAATATTTAGAGTTTTTATTTTGTAAAAAGTTTGTTTTTATTACAACATTTTTACGGATAGTAGCACAGAGACAATATTGAGATTATTTTTTACGAATATTTTACGGCAAAGTATAAGTGAGGAGTAATATAAATGTGTCAGCATTTACTTATAAATAAAAAGCCCGGCACTTTTCAGCACCGAGCTTTGAGATTCCTGTTTCAGGAATAATAACTATTGATTTATTTGAGTAACAACATTTTCTTTACGTCACTGAAACCGTTTACCGTTACTTTGTAGAAGTACATGCCGCTTGTAAGATTGCTTGCGTTGAAATCTACTGAATAGCTTCCTGCGTTCTTGACTTCATTGACGAGTGTTGCTACTTCTTTACCGAGGATATCATATACTTTCATTGTTACGAGTCCTGATTTCGGAAGTGCAAAATTAATCTTTGTTGTCGGGTTGAACGGGTTAGGATAGTTCTGTGACAATGCGTATTCAACCGGTACTGTATTACCATTCTGAGTAATACCAGTTATCCAATTAGCGCCCGGCATGTAAGAATAGTCATCCATGTACATCTCGTCCGTTGCTGTGGCTCCAAAGAAGTTGTTACCGCCAAGTTTCTTCGGAACTGCTACGCCATTTGCACCTGCTGACCATTTCCATTTATGAACCATGGTCCCATTCATGAAGAACTTTGCCGAATCGACATCCAGATTCAGCAACAATTTCGCAGTCTGCCATGCACCGTGTGTATAGGCGAACGGTATTGCTGTAGCCGAACCTCCTTGGAGTCTTCCGTTGTTCCCTGTTGCGCCAACATCAAAGTAGCACTCCATACCCCATTTAGATGATGATCCCGCGAAGACCGCTAACGTATTCCAATACCCCGCCTTGCCCACCGGGACATAGAACTTTATGGAAATTTCATGAACGCCAGTCGAATCATTGCCAAGTCGCTTTACCAAGTCGTTATTCTGGGTAATAACAACTGACTTTGTCGGACTAAATGATTGAGCACTGGAAATCAGCGGATCTTCAGTCGTATTGCACGGAGTGATGCTCCAAGTCGTCCAGTTGAGAGAATCCTGACAAGCGAGCCGACCTCCAACTGTATAGCTTTCGAAGTTATTGAAGTAACCCGCAGCAGCAATATCTTTTAATTTGTATCCGACCATTGCAAAATTCTGGTAGTTGCAAAGCATAAGAAGTTGATTTCCTTTTCTAACCACTTCAGCACCACCTGCAATACCGATTGATGCACCCGGTAATGTGAAAATATAAGTATTAACAACAGCACCTGTTGTAATATTATACTTCACTAATTCATTTGTTAAACTTCCTGTACCCTGATTCCAAACCCATAAGAACGCTTGTCCAGGGGTTGATGTTGAGTCAAAACCGATTCCATATTTTCCTGTGAGGGTTGAAGGAATAGTTCTTAGCAAGACACCATTTGTATCATGTAAGAAAATACCTCCACCAAAAGCACTGTTCCAGAAACCTTTTCTGTTTGGGTCCCAGCAAATTGCTCTTGTTGCACCACCAGCCAAAGTGAAGGTTTTAACAGTCGCCATTGTATTAGGATTAAACCTTAAGATACCAGTTGTTGAATTACCGCCATAAACCCAAAAACCATCTGTTGACAAGTCTCTGATTG
>JBHELA010000282.1:0-9661 GCA_041859005.1 Ignavibacteria bacterium | reverse complement strand
ATGTCAGGGCTTGTGACTAAATATGGCGTTACAAGTTTGCCGGGTACACTTATAAACAAGATAATGATTTCGAAGGGTTCTAATTCTGTAATACAGGGATATGAATCAATCAGCGGAATTATGAATGTGCTTTTAAAGGATTACGGTACCTCGGACAGGTTTATGCTGAATGGATTCATGAACAGTATGTTAGAGAAGCAGATGAACATAAACACAACTGCAAAGATGAAGAACTGGAATACGCTTTTATCTTTCCAGACTGTACAGGAACCAAAAAGAATGGACGAGAACGATGATTCATTCCTTGACGCTCCGCTGACAACGCGTTACATGTTTTACAATAAATGGATGTACGGTGCAGATGAAGAAGAAGATAATACAAATGTAACTATAGGAATAAAGTACCTTGACGAAAAGCGCATTGGCGGACAGTCAAACTATAATTTCGATACAGATAAAGGTTCGACCAATGTTTACGGACAAACGGTTGACATACAGAACGGGGATGCCTATTTAAGAATAAGCCAGAAGACGGGCGAGGAGTCACAGCTTAAGTTCTTCGCGTCGGGGCTTTTCTTTAATCAGGAATCATATTACGGCATAACAAAGTACAACGCAGAGCAGAGAAATTTTTATACAAATGCTATATTTGAATTTCCTGTGATTAAAAAGGGATATCTCAGAGCAGGCGCTTCTTATAAGTATGAAAACATTGTTGAGAACATAAATTTTCTGCAGGCAGTACCGAAAACATATTCCGGAACTTATGATAAACTTGAATCCGTGCCCGGAGTGTTTACGGAAGCTTCTTATGATGCTACCGATTTAAATACTTCTGTAATTGCAGGACTCAGACTTGATGCACATAATAAATACGGATTGGTAACAACACCAAGACTGTTAGTAAGATATCAGATGACAAAAGAAACTGTGATTCGTGCTTCGATTGGAACGGGATTCAGAACAATCAATCTATTCAGTGAATACTCGAACCTTCTGGCAAGCGGAAGGAATATCCTTGTTCCGTCGGAGCTGAATCCAGAAAAGATGGTTAACTTTGGCGTAGATGTGCTTCAGTATTTTAACATAGGACCTGTTGCAGGGAATATTAACTTTGATTTCTACAGGACGGTTTTCAGCAACAAGATAATACCTGATTATGAGGCGAATTCGCTTGCAGTTACGTTTGTAAATAATAATGACGCGGCATCGAATGTATTTCAGGTAGAATCAAGCTTTACGATACTGAACAACTTAGACCTGAAGGTAGCTTACAAACTGATAGACCAGTACTATTATCAGAATGGAATAAAGGTCGAGCAATACTTCAGTCCAAAACACAGGGTGCTATCTTCAGTATCTTACAGTCCTTATGACAGAAACTGGAACATAAACTTTTCGTTTCAGTGGTTTGGCACACAATCGCTGCCATCCACAAAAGATTACCCTGTTGAGCTGCAGAGACCTTCGCAATCAGAAGCATACTCTATACTTAACGGACAATTCTCAAAGAATTTCAAACACTTTGAGGCATACATAGGAGTCGAAAATATTTTCGACTTCACACAGTCAAATCCGATAATAGACCCGCAGAATCCATTTGGTCAGTATTTCGATACTTCATACATCTGGGGACCGACGACAGGCAGAAATTTTTATCTCGGGTTCAGGCTTTTATTTGATAAATTATAATTTAAAATGTTAAACATAAAAACAAAAGAAAGGAAAAACACTAAGATGAAGATGAGAATCTTATCATTAGCATTATTCGTTGCATTAATTTTTGCAGCATCAACATTAGTAAACGCACAGGAAAAAAGCTGCTGCGATGAGAAAACAAAATCAGAATGCTCAACAACAAAGGGAAGTGACTGCACGACAAAAACAGGTAACTCACAGGGAACTGTTTCAGATTCAACAAAGCTTTGTCCTGTATCAGGCGAGCCGGTTAATCATGAAGGTGCATCAGTAAAGTACACTTACTTAGGAAAAGAATATGAATTCTGCTGTGCGGGATGCCTGAAGAAATTCAAAGCAGAGCCGATGACATACATTAAGACAGAATTAACCTGCCCTGTTATGGGTGAAGCAGCTTCAAAAGATGTTTCAACGGTAGTTGACGGCGTGAAATACTATTTCTGCTGCGAAGGATGCATTGCAAAATTCGAAAAGAATCCAAGCAAGTACTTAGATAAACTAAAATAACACAAATCCGGAACGCTTTTAAAACAAAGCCCTCCTTTATTTTAAGGAGGGCTTTTTACATTTGCACATTATTCTTACATAAATATCCGTTTTCAATGAAACGAATCCTGCTTTTATACGTCTAAATAATAAAAGGACTATTATGGAAGACACAAACTTATACATAGATACAAAAGGAAGCATAACGACTCCGATTGTTGAGGCTGACTCAGGAAAGAGGCTGTTAAATCTTTTGATAGATATTGCTGTTGTCATATTTCTGATTGTAATATTCAACACCGTGATTTTCTCCAGCAGCATAATTTCGTTTCTTGGATTGATGAAGGTTCTGGATATGTTAATCGTGTTTACTTATTTCTACGGGCTTGAGAATTCATTAGGACAAACAGTAGGAAAGATGCTGACAAAAACGAAGGTTGTAACTCTTGACGGCGGAAAGCCAACAACCCAGCAGATGCTCGTAAGAACATTTTCACGAGTCATACCATTTGAACCAATACTTCTGATAGGCGGGAAGTGGCTTCATGATTCACTTTCCAAAACAAAGGTCGTTAACCTGTAAAGACATCCGCAATAAAAAGTTTTGCTATAGTTGTTTATTGTAACACAACAACTATAGCATGTTTATTCTCCTGAAAACTGACCACAATTTAAAGATATTCTTGCCTCTGCTATACACGTTAGACTGCTGCATCATAGCTATCCGTTCTTGATAAACGGAAAAATTTCCGAAAGGCAAAGGTCAAATTCTAAAGTGATTGAATAATTTCAATGGTATTCTCAATATAAATTATACATTGAATGTTTAATTATTTATTATTAAATATGCAATAATAATGGTGCCAAAAAAGGTTTTTAAGGTACCTTTAAATTAAAATTATTTTTAATCTTAAACAAAAAGGAGTAATAATGAAAAAGTTTTTTACAATGCTGGCGGCCATAGCGCTGTTGTTGCCATTAATGACTAATGCACAAGAAAAATCATTAACCGAAACACCGACCCAAATTTCTTATGATATTTTACCTAATGGTCCTCAGGGAGGGGTTCAGGCAGTAAATGTCAACAGAGATAGAATAGACCAAATTACGAAAGAATTGACTCTTGCAAGAATGAGCGGTAACGCCACCTTAGCAGAGCAGCTCACTAATGAGCTGGAAAATGCATCAGGAAACAATTCGTATAAATCCGACGGTCAGAATAGCGGACCACTGCCCACCTGTATTGTTGTCAATGAACCTGTTGAACAAACAGATTATAATATGACAATAATCAATGTGTCAGATGGGTTTTTTGGAGTTGCGAATTCAACTGATAGAGTATCAGGCAGAATCTGGGCTGCAGGGACTGCGTTTAATGCAACGGGTTCAGACACTATAAAGATTTATACATCAACGAATAACGGAATCAGCTGGGTTTTGGTATCCCGGCTTCAGTATGCTGTAGCGGGTATTCACTACAGAGCTGATGAAATTGATATCGAGGCAGTGAACAGCGGAACTGTTCAATATATTTTTGGGGTTGCAGGATTTGACTATTCAGGAACCCGGTATATTACATTTTTCAGGATGAATAACTCCGGATTAGAATTTTCTGCTGCAAACTTAGGGGCAAGTACTGCAACAGTTAAGAACTTTTATCCGAGAATCACAAGCGATAATGCAAGATATACAAACTTATCTTACGTCTATATGATTTGGACGCAGGATTCTACAAGAGCTGCTGACAGACATTTGAAAACAAAGGTAGCTATTATACAAAATCCGTTTGCAGCTCCTCCAACGATTACTTATCGTCTTGGAGGCGGGTCTATGGGTTCTTATTGGTGGAATGATCCTGTTGCCACGTCAAATGATTCATCATTTTTGTATAATGATATAGCTATGGCAGATTCATTAGGAAGTCAAAGATTGGTAACGGTTACAAATTTTTATAGATTCGGACTTACTAATTTGTTTATGACAAGTTCCAACGATTACGGTGCGACTACTCCCGGCTGGGTATATCAAATAACAGAAACAAAAGTTAATTTGCGTCCCCGTATTGCTGCAACAGGATTGGATTCAACATATATGATGATTGGAATTACGAGACAATGGAGTGCAACGGACTGGGATCCATATTATTACAGAACTTCAAACAATGGAGTTGCCTGGACAGGGGGTTATATCAGCTCTTTAACCGATTCTACTGTATATACTGATGTGGTCGCGGTTCCAAGAGTTCCGAATACATTCAGATTTGCTTATGCAGTAAGAAGCGGACAAAATGACCGTGCAAATATATTTGCGACACAATATAATAAAGGAACCTTCTTACCTAGTTTCCAATTAAATCCTGTCGGGTCATTAATGTCCGGTACATATACACCAGTCAGAGCGGGATACCGTTATTCAACTGACAGTTGTTTTAATACGGCATCATTTATAAATGGGACCGGAATGTATGCTTATGCAGGCTGCAGCGGGGTGTTAACAGGAATTGGCAATTATGAAACTCCGCTTACATACGAACTTAGCCAGAACTATCCAAATCCATTTAACCCTGTAACAAGGATTTCATTTGCGTTACCAAAACAGGAATTAGTAACTTTAAAAGTATATGATGTGCTTGGCAAAGAAGTTGCAACACTTGTTAATGAAGTAAAAAATCAGGGTTCATATTCAGTAGATTTTAATGCATCGAATTTCTCATCAGGTGTATATTTCTACAAATTAGAGACAAATGGTTTTAGCGATATAAAGAAAATGATGATGATAAAATAAGTGACGCGTAAAGCTTAAACTAAATAGTTATGTAAAACGGGAGGGTGTAACCCTCCCGTTTTGTTTATTGGAGCGTTAACCCTGTTATGCCTGTTAGTTTTATTCTGTTACTTTATGTTACATAGCGCAAGTGGAAAAAGGCGCGCCGGTGAAACGGATTGAATTTAAGTTTAAAAGTTGTTTTTCTGTTTGTCATTGTAGTCGTTTTATTGCTCTTGTCGCTATGAAAGCAGGAAAAAATTCGTCCATTGTGTTTTCTCCTCCCCAATTGTCTTCATACATATTTCTCAAGCTAAAACCAGCGTCTAATTGCCCGCTAATTTGGTCTGTCAAACTATATTCTTAGAAATCGCTCGGTCATTTATCGAAATCACTCGGTCATTTATCGAAATCGCTTGGACTTTTATCGAAATCACTCAGTCTTTTATCGAAAAGCTTTAGCTTTGTATCGATATGACTTGGTCTTGTATCGAAAAGCTTTAGTTTTGTATCGAAATAGCTTGGTCTTATATCGAAAAGCTTTGGTCTTGTATCGAAAAGCTTTGGTCTTTTATCAATATACCATCACCTGCTTCAATATCGCTCCGTTTTCTACCCAAAAACATTATATTCGTTTCCGCCGAAACATTATCCCGCCCACCTGTTTCGCCTCCGCTGAGGACTTTCCAAATGCACCCCGTACATATTTCTTACACGCCAATGCGGTATCTACCAAACCTGTTTCCTTATCATACAGCAACTCATTCCGGGCTATGCGGGCGTTTTCGATGGGAGCTAAAATTGTCCCGACATTATCATTCAAACTCTTCATTTCCGTACAAATCGCTGTAAGCGCAGCAACCGTTAAGCCTGTTTCATTCGGCGAATAATTCACATCAGAATTATACAAATCCACAAGCTGCCTGAAAGTATCTGCCCTCATCACATAGCTCAAATGACTCTTACTGACATCCGAAGCTTTATCTTTGCTGTTAGAATGTTTCTTCGCCTTATACCCCCTGAATCGGTCTGCAAGCCCTTTCGCATCCCTCTTAATCTCATCGCTTGCTTCCGTGCTTATAAAATAATTCAACGTCTGCGTCACCAGTTTACGCGCAGGCTTAAACAGAATTTCCCTTTTATTAATCGGTTCCTTCGAGTTTTGAATTGCCGCTGTCAACACTTGATGGGCAGTATCAGCCGCAGACCAAAGCGTTGTCATATTCGCAGCGGTGAGTTTTGAATTGCTTGGATTATAAACCGCCCCAAACGCCGTGCACGTATCAATCATCAATTTAAAGTTCGAAATATTTATTACATGCCCTGTTTCAGAAATTTTGCCCATAATAATTTTAGCTGAATTATTGGAATTGATATAACTTAAATATTAGTAATTAAATTGTCAAACATATTTTTTGGTAAACACTTTTCACTTTGCTGCCTTTCGTCTTAACCTTGAATCAGCAGGTGTTTAAATAATTTCGTATCTAAGTAAAACATGGCTCATGTAGTTAGTCGGTTTTTTCCAGACGTAATTTTGCAGTTGAAAAAGATATATGTAATGGTTATTTATTTATACTCATAAAAAGCATAATTACATGAATAACATATTTAAGCTGATAGTCAGCATTGTCATAAGTCAGGCGGCAGGAATAATAGGCTCGCTGTTCACAATACAGAGCATACCGACATGGTACGCAACGCTGAACAAACCGTCTTTCAGTCCGCCGAATTATCTGTTCGGACCTGTATGGATAACATTATACTTTATGATTGGTGTCTCGTTTTTTCTCGTGTGGAGAGAGTCGGATTCTTTTAATATAAAAATACCGGTTATTATATTTATAGTTCAGATGGCATTAAATGCTTTATGGAGCATTATCTTTTTCGGAATGAAAAATCCGATGTTTGCTTTCTTTGAGATTATATTGCTCTGGATATTTATAATATTGTGTATAATAACATTCTATCCTGTTTCAAAGACAGCGGCATGGCTGCTGGTTCCTTATTTGCTGTGGGTAAGCTTTGCGAGCGTTTTGAATTTTAAGATATGGATGCTGAATTAATAAAGTACTATAAATAAAACAGCCGGCACGTCTATGTTACCGGCTTTAATTTTATATCTACTATTTTAAAGGTTATTTAATTAACGTCATTCTTTTTGTTTCGGTAAATCCGCTTGAAGACATTCTGCAGAAATATGTTCCGCTTGAGAATCTTTCTGCGTTCCATGATACCTGATATGTGCCCGCGTTAATATTATCATTTACGAGTACATCAACCTCTTTCCCGCTAATGTCATAAACGGCTATCCTTACATTTGAAGATTTTGGGATGCTGAATTTAATGTTAGTAACAGGGTTGAAAGGGTTTGGATAATTCTGCTGCATTGAAAACGACGAGGGTGTTTCAGATGATACATTCTGAATACCGGTTGTCGGATTTTCAAGTTCATATTTATTACCGGGAACAGAGAACGAAAGAGGTATGCCGAGCCCGCTTAAGTCAACGTTGACCGATGGAGTTACGCGTTTTATCATCCAAACGCCGGAAGCAAACCATGTAGTATCGGGTCTTTCTATTATTGGTATTTCAAAAATTACAACCCTGATATATAAGCCGGTTGTGGTAACAAACCTTTTTGCGTTTTCATAAGTACCGTTTACCGTATTAACCGTCTCGTCGTTTAATCTTTTTGCTTTATACTTAAATCTTAAGGGTGCAGAGATAGTATCAAACGAAATAGTTGTATCCTTTTGTATAAGTGTATATTCACTGTTCACAGCCTGAGCGAAACGAAATACGCTGTACCAGTTACGAAGTCCGACAAGGAAATTGCCAATCCCTGGAAAGGGTATTATAGTTGTATCAATGTTAGCGAATAAAAACTCCCAGCCGTTAGTGCCGTCAAAATTGTAAAAAGCAGTATCGTTATAGGGCCTTTCCTGATTAAACGCAGTTAGAAAATCCTTTTTCCGAACAACGTTAGCCAGTTTGCCATTGTAATTTTGCACGACTGCAAAAGAATCTATTCTGTAAGTAGCCAGGTTTGTCATTGGATTGTTAAGTGAATCCAAAGGAGTATTTTTATAGAACCATTTATATCCCAATGCAGAAGGAAAGTATGTTGATGCATTCTGTGCAAATGCACCCGCACTTATAAAGAGCAATAACAGTATTAATATCTTTTTCATAGTATTATATTTTATCAAATATTGTTTGTTTATCCAAATAAAACAATACTTAAATTTAAATGGTTACATAAACAGAAATTATTCACCTCTGTAAAATGTTTATAAATATGTATTAAATTAACACATTATATGATTAAACTCGACAACGTAAGCAAAGGATACAACGAAGGAAAGATGTTTCATAAAATCCTCTCCGAAGTAAACCTAAATATAAATAAAGGCGAGATAATTATTTTATATGGCAAAAGCGGCTCAGGAAAGTCAACACTCCTGAATCTGCTCGGAGGAATAGACCTGCCTGATGAGGGAAACATATACTTTGAAGATATAAACTTAACTACACTTAGCGAAAAAGAGCGTACACTTTTCAGAAGGAAAAGAATAGGGTTTATATTTCAGTTCTTCAATCTTATACCAACACTTACGGTTTCAGAGAATTTGAAGCTGCCGCTTGAACTTAATTCAATTTCTTTTGATAGAGTGAAAGAGATTCTTGAAGAGGTGGGTCTATCTGAAAGAATGGATGCATACCCTGATGTAATGTCGGGAGGCGAGCAGCAGAGGGTTGCAATAGCAAGAGCGCTGATACACAATCCTGACTTTATACTTGCCGATGAGCCGACAGGGAATCTTGACTTCGACACGAGCAGACAAATAATTGATTTAATAGATAGGATAGTAAAGCAGCAGGGAAAGACGATGATAATGGCAACACATAGCAAAGAAGTTATGGGGCTTGCAGACAGGGTGCTTACGCTCAAGGACGGAAAATTCGAGGAAATGAAATAGGCAATGAAAATAATTCATAAGTCAAGTTTAAGATACATCCTCAAACACAAGCTGCAGTTCGGACTGTCTATACTTGGAATTGCAATAGGTGTTGCGATAATAGCAGCAATAGACATTGCAAACATAAGCACATCAAAGGCATTTAATATGTCGCTGAACTCTGTAACAGGAAAGGCGACGCACAGAATTATATCAACATCGGGAAGCATACCGGATTCGGTTTACAGATACTTAAGAACAGAGAAAGGGCTACGAAATGCTGCGCCTGTTGTTGAAGATAATGTAGTTATTGGAGATTCTGTGAAGAAGTCTTTTGTACTTCTCGGACTTGACATTTTTGCGGAGAAACCATTCAGGGATTATCTTTCCGAATCGAGCATAGATTTTAAGGGCGGATTAAAAGACTTCATGACTGCAGCGAACACGATAGTACTGTCGAAAGAGAATTCGAGTTTGCTGAAGAAATCATTGGGAGATACAATTAATGCTACAATAAGAGGAATAAAGAAAAAGGTTGTCGTGGGAGGGGTGATAAGCAACTATGGAAACCCATCGCAAATTGAAAACCTAATAGTATGCGATATTGCAACGGCTCAGGAGCTAGCGGGAAAGTATGGGACTATAGATGCGATTGACATTATTACAGACGAGAACACTACTGAAGATTATGTGAGGAGCTTGCTGCCTGCGGGGCTTGAGGTGCAAAGGTCGTCAGCGAGGTCGGATATAGC
>JBHELA010000074.1:0-4932 GCA_041859005.1 Ignavibacteria bacterium | reverse complement strand
GCTGCTTGTGAAAGCAGATGCAACTTTTGTCCCCTCGCGGTACGGGGATGCCATGTTAGCGAAGGTTGAGGTTGTGAAAACAAATAGTATTATAATAACCAGATATTTCATTTTATATTATTTATGTATTGTAATAAAAATTTATTAACATTTCACTGTATTTAGACTCATTTGAACATTTCTCTTAATTTGTAATTCTAATTCGATTGTAATTATTTTCTTACTTATCTATTAATTAATGTATAATATAAAGCAATAGAATGATATAAAATAAATATATTGTAAGAGAATTTGACATTATGTAATTTTGATTATTATAGTAATTTATAACCAATCATTCATTTAATATGTTAATTTACAATGGATAATAAAGGTAGAGATGAGGTGTTAAAATCTTTTGCTATGGTTAACGAGTCCGATATAACTCAAATTAGTCTAAGTACGGATGAAATAAAACTTCGTTTCAAAGAGGATTCACATTCGAAAGTTGATGATATTTTAGATGGTTTGGTTTTAGATCTAATGTGTTTAAGGACCTTTGAATTTAGTGAAGAAAAGGATGAATATGTTGATTATTATTCGCTGACTAAAAAAGGTACCATTACATTAAAACGGTTATATGGGATTGAGCAAAATGATAATAGCAAAGTAGAAAACATATATAAAGTAATTCATGAATTTAAAATTTCTAACATAAATCTTGAAAGGAAGTCAGACTATATAAATGCTTTAACAGAAATGTCCGATTGTTTTTCTGTGGATTGCTATAATGCAACAATTTCTCTTTGTGGTAAAATAATCGAGATTTATCTTACTGAACTTCTAAATCACTTTCAAGTAAAAATTGAAAGATCCTTTTATGATGAGAGGTATAAAAATAATAGAAGCACGACAGACTTAACTTTAGGACAACTTTACAGACTGACCGAAAGACTTCCAGATGGTGAAAAAGCTACTTATATAAATTCACAGAATATTGAACTGATTAAATTATTCAGAAATGGAACGGTTCATTACAAGGAAAAAATCCCTATTCCTTCAAAAGACCAAACTGAAGGAATTATATCATTTACTTTAGATGCTTTAAAGAGAAGACTATCGTACAATTGGTAAATATAAATATAACATTGTTTTAGATAAATTCTTATATTCATATTAATAAATATTCTTTCGCAATAAGTTCCTCCGTATTCACAATTTCATAAAATTAGTATTACTTTTAGACAACAAAAGTACTAAACGAACTATTTTGAGTATGATATGTTATTTATATCAATTGAAATTCTAAATAATCAAAATGAATAAATATAAAAATCAATTCTACCTCTTGCCAATCTTTACAATCGTTATTTTGTTCTCACTCTCGATTAATATCGTAAGCGCCTGTACCAGAGTTGTTTACCAGGGACCTAACGATTTAATAATAACAGCACGCTCTATGGATTGGAAAGGAGAAATACCTGCTAATCTTTGGGCTTTTCCGAGAGGTATCGAAAGGACCGGCGAAGCAGGTATTAATTCCGTAAAATGGAAATCAAAGTACGGAAGCGTTATCACAAGTTCATGGGACATTGCCACATCGGATGGAATGAACGAAAAGGGACTCGTCGGAAACCTTTTGTGGCTGGCAGAATCAGTTTATCCGAAATATGAAAAAGGCGGAGACAGAGCAGGACTTGCTGTTTCACTCTGGCTGCAATATGTATTAGATAATTATGCAACGGTTTCCGAAGTCGTGGAAGCATTAGAAAAGAAAGAGTTTACCGTTGCATCAGCTTTCATTCCCGGAACAGACATTTTTGCAACTGTCCATTTATCCATATCAGACGCAACAGGCGATAACGCCATCTTTGAATACATCGACGGCAAATTAGTAATACACCACAGCAGAGAATATAACACAATGACAAACTCACCAGTCTTCGACGAACAGTTAGCAATTAATTCTTACTGGAAAGGCATTCCCGGAACCATCATGCTCCCCGGCACAAACCGCGCAGCAGACAGGTTTGCAAGAGCCTCTTATTATATAAGTGCCATACCAAAAACCGATAACGTACGTACAGCAATTGCCAGCGTGTTTGGTGTAATAAGAAATTGTTCTGTACCGCTTGGAATTTCATCGGAAACAGAACCAAACATTTCTTCCACAAGGTGGAGAACAGTTTCAGACCAGAAAAATCTTGTTTACTATTTTGATAATGTATTAAACCCAAACGTTGTATGGGTAGATTTCAGTAAAATGGATTTCAGCGAAAAGGCAAAAGTCAGAAAACTCGGATTAGATAACAACGAAAACTACTCCGGTGAGTCGTCGGCGGACTTCAAGGATGCACAGGCATTCAAGTTTGTAGGGTTAGATTAAATATATTTGTTAAAACTTTGAAGATGGAGGGGTAGATTGTTCTGCTTCAGATGAAATTGTAAAAATTAAATCTTTAAATTTGTAGAGAAATAAGTGTAACTCATGCTTTAATGTTGAGGAGGTGAGATTCCTGCCTTGTTCCCCGCCCAAGAAGAGGCTTCGCGTATCTGCTTCGCGAGTGGGGATGACAGCGGGGGGTGTTTTGAGACGAACTCCACGGTGAACGTACGACACGGACTTTGTCTCAAATGTACAGAAACCACAAAAACAGAAAAGTAAAACCATGAAAAGCATTCTGGATTCCAGCACGCCACGGCGCATCTGCGACTTTCGCTGGAATGACAGATAGGAAAATGAAGGTTATGAAACAAACTCCACGGAGTATGTCTCAAAACTTAGATTTTGTAACAAAAGCAAATAAAAAACATTGAAAACTGGGTTAGATCCCCGCCAAAAACATGCGGGGGATGACAGCGGGGGGTGTTTTGAGACAAACTCCACGGCGGATCTTCGGCAAAGAGAGCGTTGTTGATAGTTCTTTCTTTTTTCTTGTCATTCCATCATGCGCGTTCTTTGCGTCCGCAGTGGTGGAATTGTAGATGGAATCCAGAAATGGAACAAATCTCTTAAACTAAATTGCTCTTAGTGTAACTCAAGCTTCCAGCTTGAGGATAGAGCAACAAGCAAGATGCTTGCCTTACATTTATTAAGCCTGATTAGTGCAGGACTAATCAGGCTTAGAATTCCGCTGATTGCTTTATTTTGTCCCGCCTGACACTGCACTCAGAGTATTCGAGTATCCGACTAAATTATTCTTTTCATCAAAACCGGCGAGGATATAAAAACATTTCCTGACATCGTACAATTTAAAATGTTCCTCATAATCCACGACAAACTCAAATTTCATCTTTTGGTTTACTGCGTATTTTGTTTCCTTTGAAGCGAGTGTAAGAATTTCATACTCAGATAAGTTATAAATCTGCGGCTCTTTCAAAAACATCAGAACTATCAACTGAACTGACGTAATATTTTCCTTACAGAAATCAGAATTTTCATTCTTAATCTCAGCCGTCAGTTTTTCATCGTCCTGCCCGAATTCCGAGGATTCAACACACATATTCTCAAAATAGGGACCCATACGAAATGATTCATGAATATCGCTGACGCTGATGTGCGGATAGAAATCCTTCACCATTTTGTTATGGGCGGTGATATTCTTCTTAATACCGAACTGATTCCAGATGCATTTCATAGCAGGAATACTTCCGAGCGCACTGCCAAGTTTCTTTGCGAGTTTGAATCTATTCCGTCTTGCAATCACGTAAGGGTCTGTGCTTTTCTTCTGAGGTCCGGGTCTTGAACAGACTACAGTCTTACCGTTCAAATTTCTGTAAACAAAATCTCCGCATTTACCGCTGAGATTTCCGGATGATGTTAAACGTGCCATTATATTTTATCCTTTATATTTAAATGTTTAAAAAATATTTCCGTGCCTTTGCACGATGAGTTTAATAAAGCCCGCAGCCTTATTCCAGAGCCACGGGCAAATTTATTCCTTAAATCAGATATCGTTTTGAATAAGACGCTGAAGTATGTGCATATTTTATCACATGATATTCTTACTGTTATAATATTCTTAAATCCTGCACGGCAAACATCAGACGGCGAATTAATCCTGCATTTTCTTTTATGTTTGGGAGATTTTATCGCGGACGATATTCCTCCGTGCTTTACATTTATGTTCATGTATTCAATCAGCATCTTATTCATCATTCAATCAGATTAGACGCTTACGAAAGTCTGCGAATAATGCACCGGATTTCCCAGAGCATCTGTGGTTATCAAAGCAAGGAAAGCCTTCCTCGTTTCATAAGCATTGTACATCTCCTGCACGTCACCCTTTATAGCAATAGAGAAGCTTAAAGGATTTACAAGATTCAGCACAACGTTACCCGATAACCCCTGATAGAATTCATAGACAGGCAGATTTGTATCCACCGGGTCTGAGAGAAAAAGCACACAGGCGAGCGAGATAAACTTTTCGACCGCCGTATCAATATTTTCTTCAGTACCGATAGGGTCAATTGCCACCTCTATGGCAGAATCCGAAAGCGAAACATCAGTAGTTACAACGCCAAACCCGAAAGATGGTCCAAGATAGACACCATCTAAGAGACCATACTCCGAGACGTAAGGATAATTCTTTTTGATCATCCTGCTAAAGGCGCTCAGAGTTGCTTTGACACCGTAAACCTCCGTATTCTTCCACAGCGTTTTCAAAGGCGCAATCCTGTTCATAGAAGCTGCCAGTCTCAGCACCGTCCTGAATTTGTTGCGTCTTGAAATCACTGCGGGGTCTGTAGCCGGCTTCTGTTTCAGAGGAGCCGAGCACAGTGAAGTTATGCCGTTGGTAATGCGGTAAACAAGGTTACCTACTTTTCCGCTGGCTCTTCCTGTTAGTTCATTTGATATGTTAGCCATTTTATTTTAATGGTTTAAAAGTTTATAAAAAATAGTTTGTACAATTTACCTGAATGAAATAATCAATCGGGAGCACGGGGCATGTA
>JBHELA010000440.1:0-4682 GCA_041859005.1 Ignavibacteria bacterium | reverse complement strand
AAAAAATAAAGTTGACGACATAATGAAGAAAATTATCTCAGGAGAGATTAAAGTTAGTTCCGAGTAAATGATTTTTATATCTAATAATTTAAAACCGCTGCCGCATAATCGTCAGCGGTTTTTTTCTACCTTAATTATCATTTATACTCACCAGGAAAAGAAATTCAAACAAAAAGCTGTCCCGTGTTTAAACAGAACAGCTTTAAAGAGTCAACTCTTTTTCCTCTATTTCAAAATCACCATACGTTTAGTCTGAACAAAATCACCGCTTTGGATTCTGTAGAAGTAAACTCCGCTGCTTAAATTAGAGCCATTGAAATCAACGGTGTAATATCCTGCCTGTTTCACTTCATTCACGAGTGTTTGAATTTCTCTGCCAGCAATGTCATAAATTTTCAGAGTTACAAATCCCTGTTTAGGCAATGCAAAGTTAATCTTTGTGTTTGGATTAAACGGGTTCGGATAGTTTTGTGACAACTGATAATTATCAGGTAATGCTGTCTCAGTTTTATGAGTAGTTTGTTGACCGTTAATGTTTAAAGATAGCAGATCTTCAATTTTTCTTTTCTCTCGCTCTTCTCGTGTAATTGTGTTTGAATATCTTAAAACAGAAGTTACTCTGTTATTAATCCTATTTTCATCCAGCTTTATTTTTTCTACTTCTTTTTTAGCTAAGTTTATATCGTTAGTCATTTTAAATACATCTTTTTCCGTTCGGGATATTTTATCGTTTTTTTCTTTATTGAATGATTTTTTTACAGCTCTTTTTATAGGATCTTCTTTTACATTTCGATTGACTCTTTTTGATAAAAGATTATAATACTGCTCTTCTGTTAAGTTTTCTTCTTTGCCCGATATTCCGCCCGAACCGTTTACAAACGCCTGAACTTCAGAATAATCCCAGCTTGCAAGAATTCTAGTGTGCTCATCCGGATGATACAATGAAATAAACTCATAACCCTCCATAGCTTCTGAGTAGTTTTCAATCGAAGTATAACACATCATCATTATGTTGTAAGCTGTGTTGTTAAATTCTTCACTGTATAGATTGGATAATATTCTATCACTGAGAAAGTTAAGTAGTTCGGTATAAAGTGCGATTGTATATCCATTATTATTTCCAGTATCAAGGGATTGATAGCATTTGTATAAATTGTATAAACTGTTTTCTGAGTGAGTACTGTTTGTGAAACCGTTTATCAGTGATTTAAATACAAATATTGCATTTGAATACTCATCGTTTTCCATTTTTAATACCGCTTCTGAGTATAATATTTCATCCTGTGTAGGCTGTTCACCTGCATTGTAGTTTGTTTGATATAATGTGTCAAATATGCCATTTCCCAAATCCCTTATTCGCCATACTGTTCCTCCGTCTGTAGATCCAATGCAACTAAAACTTGAACCGTAGTAATAAGGATTAATTGCTGCACCAGATGAAATCTCGATTAAGTCAGCGTCAGGAGAATTACTTCCGTTAAAACCATTGTTTCTAACGAAATATAACTGTGAAGGTTCGTCAATTTGTCCGAATAAGTGATAGTACCCTTCAATTTTTGTAAAACAGTTTTGTCCCCAGTCAAGTCTTACACTACCTTTTTCATAATTTATGTTACCGTTTCCTGTACTGGTAACAGTGTTATTTCCTCCATACCATATCCATGAATCATCATCAGCATTGTAAATCGGTGCAAGATTAGGGTAAGAATTGCAGTTCAGGATACTCAAACCCGCCGTGCTTATATTATTTTCAAATACATGCGGTGTTGCCTGATTGAGTTCAAGAGCAATTGAAGAACCAAAATTAAAGGAATTACTTCTAATATCCATCGAAGTTTGTCTTGTGTACAGACTGGTTTTTCCTACTGTTCCGCTGCATGTGTTGTTGAAAAAGTTCACGATTGGAAAGTAGCTTGTCATACCTACTATTGCCACGCTTGCCTGACCGCTTTGAATATTATTGTGGTGTATATTGATGTTACTCTCGCTAGAACTTTCTTCTTCTTCATTTATCAAAGAGTAATACATTAATAAACCAATTCCGTTCAGAGGTTTCATCAATATCTGGTTATTAGAAATTGTAATATTATTTGCATTAACTGTATGAATTACGTAGTTTTCAAAAATTCCGGTGTTATTAAAGATGTTATTACTGATGACCTTTGTCTTTCCGGCATATTCCGGCGTTGTATTTTCAATGTAAACAGGCTTTTTTAGATTCGTGAATGTACACCATGTAATTGATGTCTGTTCACCAGCGTTTTCAAATACAAATCCTTTCCCTGGTGTTGATGGATTCAATGATGAAATCACGCTTCCATTTGCAATCAGGTATGCACCGTTCTTGAACTCTATTTTTGCGTTTTCGCCTAAGATGATAGACGACCCTGCATCAACTTGCATAAAAGAAGTCGAACCATCAAATATCAGATTTGAATTATCACCAATTTTTAAATGACCTCCCTGAAGTAAAATTCTTCCTCCATTGGTTACAGTGTGAATATTGGTGACATTGGGTTTTATCTCATATAAACCGTTGCTTTGAATGATAATTTTAGCATTTGAGTTTTGACTATAAGCTATTAAACCACCTTCATTAATTAGCTCGCCATAAGCATTTACGTTAATTTCACTGTTTATACCGAATACTAAGTTTGAGTTGTTTTCAAGGAGAAGTTTGGAATTTATTTGAGTTGTTTGATTTTCAAGTCTTTCAAGAATAATTTGCGAATAATCGCCAAGAACAATTTTACTTCTATTCTCTGCAATAATTTTACAATTATTCCTAACACGAATTCTTGAGTTCTCGTTATAATTAGAACCAGAAGAAAGTATTAACTTAGTTAGTGAATCGGTATTTGATGAAATACTGCTTTTCAGTATTAAATCATTCCCATAAATTGCATCTTCATATGGATTAAGAAAGAAGCCTGAATAAATTGGATTTGATGCCGGACATTTATCTATTGTAAGAGTAACTAAAGGCTCAACAGATAATGCAACATTTCTATTCCCATTAAAAAGTGGAAAAGACAAAGGTGTTACTATTTTCTTCGTAAATGTTAAGTTTAATGTAATTTTTCCATCTCTTGAATATGGTTCATCAGTAACATGATTTTGTTCAAGATAGTTTGGCAAATTACAATCTGTAGTAGAATAAATAGGGAATTTATTGTATGGGTTTTCAATCGTGTTTCCGCCACTATATGTATAACTACCGAATTCTTTTGGTCTTCTATTTGCTTCTGGTAACCAGGGATATTGATCCCACATTTTGATATATCTGTTTGTTAAAGAAACTGGATGAGTGCCACCCCAGCCACTTATGTTCCAGACTCTATATACTAATCCTGGAATTGGTGGACCACCATATTCTGATAAATCATCTACAAATATAATACGTGTATCATAATTTGCTCCGGCATCTTGTTCAATTAAAACCGAATCTAATTGAGGAATATTATCAGTATCTGCCCAATTAAAAATTATTTTATATATTCCTCTTCCAAAAACACCTTGTGAAGAGCAAGGTGCCCCTCCTAACAGATAACAATCGTAGTTATAACCTGCAAAATGCATTGCACTATTAGTAATTGGAGGTAAATTAATTGAGGTTTGCTTATATCCATTTAGTAAATATACACCATTAATATAATTATATTTGTTAGGACAAGATGATTGATCCATTTGCAATTTCGCAAGTAAATTCATTTCGTCATCACCATTTATAACAGCACTGACAGGGAATATTTTAACTTCGACATTTTGAAAATACGAACCATTCATAAGGTAAATTTCAACCGGGTTATCTTTATCATCTGCAAATAAATTAGATGATACTATTAGTACCAAAATCATTAAAATTAATTTTTTCATAAGTTTAATTTGATTATATTAATAAAAAGTAGATAAATAAAGAGGGTGCCATTTAAAATGGTTTTTTCATTCTGCCAGGAAAGAAAATCCGCCCTCTTTTTAAGCTCATGTTATTCTAAGGAGCTCGAATCATTAAAGTTTTATGTTATTTTAATAAAACAACCTTTTTAAATAAGTTTGTATTTATAGAATTTGCATTAATGAAATATATTCCCGAAGAAAATTTACCCATATTAAAATATAATTTATTATCTCCTTTTAATAATAAACCATTGTAAACCACCGCAACTTCTTTTCCAAGTATATCAAATATTGATACTTTATATATCTCCGTTGTTTTAATTTTAATAACAATATTAGCAATAGTATTAAACGGATTCGGATATACTTTAATTATATTAATATCGATTGGGATATCGATAGATTGATTAAAAATTCCCACAACAGGTGCAATTAACGTAGTATCTGTTTTTATTAAATACATATTTTCATAGTAGGAATTAATATGATTAGATCTGCCAATAACAAAAAAATTAGATGAGTTTTTGAAAAATAATTTAAAACAATTTGTGTAATCGGAATTTGAGGAATAAAATACATCATTTAAAATATTTCCTGATGAATCAGTCGTTACCAGTCTTGCTTTTGTAGTATCGGGAAGGGTCCATTTTTCATAACTGATTAAAAATAGATATTTATTCTCATTTATAACTTTACTGTCCCTTACAAACTGGTAGTAATTAGGAATTGCCGGATACTTTTGAGTTTTTAAAATGTCGCCGTTCTCATTAATTTCAATAAATCCT
>JBHELA010000228.1:0-7083 GCA_041859005.1 Ignavibacteria bacterium | reverse complement strand
TGCGGATATTGTGCTACAATTTTGTACTTTCATCATTGGTATTTTGTGCAACACCAATTTAGGTGAAAATGCTATGGCTGTAAAATTTTAATTATTAACTTTTTACAGCCTTTTTTAACATAATCATACGGATACTAGGAGCCATCGGGGGCAAAAACCACGCCATACCCTCCTTGCACCGTGACAGTTTTACGGCCCCGCTGGCGCGGGGTACAAGGACCCTGCCCGGATGCTTGTGTCGGGTAACGCTTACTAAGCCCTACCGCCGGGCCGTCAGGCTTAATAAATGACTTAACAACTCTTCTATATACCGCGACCGTTGATTTGGCACATTTGCTTTTGCGCGACACTAAACCCTACCCACATGCAAAAGCAAAAGAGCCAAAGCCGACACGCTTTATTCTACAGAAAGTCGTTAGAACTAACATTCATATCTATGATAAAGAATAAAATATTCAGATTAGTCGAGAAAGGATCACACGGATCTAAGGTCAATCTCATATTTGATTATGCAATTATGATTTTGATTGTGCTTAATTTTATCGCAGTCTGTCTTGAAACAATATCATCCATCAATAGTGAATGGGAATCTTTCTTTAAAATATTTGAATATATCTCAGTGATTATTTTCACTTTGGAGTACTTGATGAGAATCTATGTTGCAGATTTGGTTTATCCCTCCTCAAATAGATTAAAGTCTATCTTTAAATTCATCACATCTCCTTTTGGATTAGTAGACCTATTAGCCATAATCCCATTTTACCTTCCATTTTTCATTAGAGTCGATCTGAGGTTCTTAAGGATTTTGAGATTAATAAGGTTCTTTCGAATTCTTAAAATTAATAGGTACAACAAATCCATAGACTTGATTTACAAAGTCATAAAAGAAAAGAAGAATGAATTAATTATGACAGGCTTTGTTACTATTCTTGTTCTATTGATAGCCTCGGTTTTAATCTATTATGTTGAATCAAATAAACAAACTGATAAATTCTCTAGTATCCCTTCTTGTTTCTGGTGGACTTTAACAACTCTAACTTCACTTGGGAATGAAGGAGTTCATCCGCTTACTGCTTTAGGTAAGTTTCTCAGTGTTTTAATAGCAATTGTTGGAATAGGACTAGTAGCTCTTCCTACTGGAATAATAAGTGCTGGATTTATTGAAAAGTTAAAGAAGAAAGAAGATTTAAAACAATGCCCCCATTGTGGTAAAACATTGAGTACTTGAAATGCTTTTTAAATACTTGAGTTTTTCAATCTCCATTTGATTCAATCTTTGTAATTTAGAAAGTCATACCAAATATATTTAGAAATGTTTTGGATAATACTGATAATCATCTTGTTGATTTTGGCTATTAACTGGTCAAATAGTTCCAACTCTAGAAGATATACTTCAAAAAATGAGTATAAATCTAATGCTAATAAATATTCAACAACAAGAACCAGTTACGTCAGTGTTAAAAGAAGTCCTCTCGATAAATCGATCATTGATGTCTCGGGTTCATCATCTACAATTAGAAATGAAAATCTGACAAAATCTGAGTATAAAGTTCCGACATGGGCTCATCAATATGTTTACTCATATTCAGAAATAAATGGTGCTTCAACGGATCAAAAATTATTTTACGATTTCTTTAAATCAAGATTCTTAAACGGCGTTTATCTGGATGTTGAAGGTAATTCAAATTATTATTTCATCCTGTTGTTTGACCTTCTTGAAGAATATGAAAATCATAAAAACATTACAAAACTAGAATCTCAAATGGATTGTATTTCAAAGTACTATCCAAAAACAAGACCATACGCAAAGAAATTTCTTATCGAAAAAATGCATGTTGCAGGATACCAGGAAGGAATCGACAGAGTCACTGATAAAGTTTTAACTGTAAATAATTTTACTCCCAGTTATTATGAATATGATTATCTGTTAGGGAAAAGGTATAAGGATAAATTGAGCCTGAGTCCTCAAGAAGTTTCATGGCTGAACAAAATTTGGAATCCAACTAATGTGTTTCTGGACATCGAGTACTGCCTTTTAGAAACTATTAAATTATATCTAATTGGGCTTAAATCAATTAACAGCCAATTCAAGAAACAAAATACTACTATAACAAAAGAGATTGAATCCATTTTAACTGAAGTACAAAGTTATTATAGTAGAGATCATAAATCATACTGGGGATCTTATGACAAATCATATATTAAAAGGAAAGCAGAAAATGAGGTGTTTTCAACTGTGTTCAAAAGAGCTGAGAATTCAATAAGAGAAAGTTATTTCCATAAGAGAAAAGTTTCAGATGAATTTCCATATTCTGATAAAAAGCTTCGAAATGAGTTTGAATCAAGAATAGGCCAAAAAATAAACATTATTTTAAAAGAAAACATCTCTCTTATTTCCAAACCTGATGAAAAAGCAGATGTCGAACTTAATGGATTAAATCCTACAAGATGGAAAATTCAATTTGATGAGCTAGCAAAATCATTTTCAAAAGAAAATTTAAACCTTTTTATTGAAGGTATTTCTAAATTGGAGAATTCCAATATCAAAAATCCATCAATTGAACAAATATTTTATGAAGCTTCAAAGTTCATTGCAAACTATGACCGAATACTTTCTCTTTCGTACTACATTAAATATATTCACTATGATTTAAAATCCGATAGAATAGATAACAAACAGTTAACCAAGACAATTCAAAAGAGCCTGTTTAATAATACCGAACAATTGCATGAATTTGAATCAACTTTAGCATCATTCATTACAAGCAGAGATCTCAATAAGGCAATTGAAAGCATACCAAAAATTTACGAACCAAAACGTAAAAAAATCATAATCAGCAAGGAACATATTACAGAAGTACAAAAGCAAGATAAGGAAAGTGTACAAATTTTAAGTGAATACCTTACCGATGACTACGATGATGAGAATCTAACTCTAAAATCATCAGAAATAAATAGTGAGGAGCTAAAAATAGAAATAATATCGAAGGCAAAAGAGGAAATTAAAAAAGTGGAATTTCCAGAAATCCAGCTTGCCACAATAGAATTATTCAAACGTAATGCTTATTATCTTTCGTTGATCGATATTGAAAGCTTTTGTCAGACCAACGGAGTATTAAGAAACCAATTGATAGATAGCATAAATGAGAGATGCTTCGAAATACTTGACGATCTTCTAATTGAAGAAGATGATGACAAAATGAAAATGAATGAAGAATACTATACTAAAGTTATCCAATCATGATTGAAAATCTTAAACCAAAAGAAGCGACTGCAATTATTAATTCCTTAGTAGGGGGTGTAGTGCCAAGAATTGGAGTTCAACACATAACCGTTGGAAGATCCGATGAAATTGATGCATTTATTAAGGCACTTGACGATGTTAAAAATAGCCATAGCATGGTAAAGTTTTGGATAGGAGATTATGGATCGGGGAAATCTTTCATGCTACATTTAATGACAACTGTAGCACTTAAGCAAAAATTTGTTGTTGCATCGGCTGATTTTACACCTGACAACCGGCTTTATTCAAATGATGGCAAAGCCACATCTCTATATTCTGCATTAATAGATAATATCGCAATCCAGACAAAACCTGAAGGTGGAGCATTACCCACGCTTCTTGAAAAATGGATTGAGCAGGTAGTTACTAAAACCGCTCAGGAGAATAATATATTACTATCTGATATTAGAAATGATTCGTATTTAAACCTAATATTCAATAACATACTTAAAAATGTAAATGAACTAACTGATGTTGGAAGCTTTGATTTAGGAACTGTCATAATAAAATACTATGAAGGTTTTATTAAAGGAGATGATTTACTAAAACGAAATGCATTGCGGTGGCTTAAGGGTGAATACAGAACTAAAACTGAAGCAAAGCAAGATTTAGGGATAAGAGAAATAATTAATGATCAAAATTATTATGATATGCTCAAAAATCTTGGAAGATTATTTGTTAACATGGGTTATAATGGTTTTATGATAAATCTCGACGAGGCAATCAATTTATATAAAATTTCGACTTCAGTTATTCGAGAGAAGAATTATGAAAAAATCTTAACCATTTATAATGATTGTTTTCAAGGAAAAGTTTCCAACTTCTTCATTAACTACGCCGGAACAGTTGAATTTCTTGAGAATGAAAGGCGTGGACTATTCAGCTATCAGGCTTTAAAGTCAAGATTGGCTTCAAATAAATTTGAAACAAGCGAAATTAGAGACTTCGCTCAACCTGTAATTAAACTGTATCCTTTGGATCATAACGAAATATTTGTTCTTCTTAAAAAATTAAAAGAGGTATTTGAATTTAATTACAAATGTTCTATCCTGCTGAATGATGATAATATTCTTCTTTTTATGGAAGAAATGTTCAATAAACCAGGTGCGAAAGAATTTTTAACTCCCCGAGAGGTAATCAGAGACTTTCTTAACATATTAAATATAATTCGACAAAATCCACAAGTCGACATTAAGCAATTACTCGGCGAAATAACTATCGTCGATGAACGGCCGGATGAATCTCTAGTGGATAACATAGAAGTACTGTAATGTCAATTGAACTTCTTTCACAACCTATTCGAAAGTACATTTATGATCAGGGATGGGAATCTCTTAGACCCATTCAAGCAGCTGCAATCAAGTATATAACTTCAACAGATTATAATTTCATTCTGGCATCTCGAACTGCTTCTGGGAAAACGGAGGCTGCATTTTTGCCAGTCTTGTCTACGGTGAATTTCTCGGAACCAGGGGTAAAAGTTTTATATATATCACCTCTTATAGCACTCATTAATGATCAATTTTTTAGAATAGAAGAAGTTTGCAAATACCTAGACATTACTGTTACAAAATGGCATGGTGAAGCAAATAGAACTTTAAAAAACAAGCTAATAAAGAATCCAAATGGCATTGTTCTTATAACTCCCGAATCATTAGAAGCAATGTTCAGTAATTCACCATTTATTATAAGCACGCTTTTCTCTAACTTAAAATATTTAATTATTGATGAAATACATTCATTCATTGGAACTGATCGCGGCATTCATTTAAAATCAATAATTTCAAGACTCCAGCAAATAAACAATGTACAAAAATTCAAGATTTTAGGTTTGTCTGCTACAATTGGTGATTACAACCAAGCTAAAAGATTTACTGGCAATGAAGAATATACTAAAGTACTATTAGACAAAGAAAAAAAGGAAACGGAATGCCATTTTCGTTTTTTTAAATCCGATCATTCAGACTTACCTACAGAATTAATTGAGGACCTATACGAGGAAACAAAATCCAAAAAGGTTTTAATCTTCCCAAATAGTCGCGGACGAGCTGAAGAAGTTGCAGTTAGATTACAGAAATTATCTCAAAAATTAAGCGGCCATCCATATTATTTTTCCCATCATTCATCTGTCGACAAGGAAATTAGAGAATATGTAGAAGAATTTGCTAAAACCAATAGGAGGTATAATTTTTGCATTTCCTGTACCTCAACACTTGAGTTAGGAATTGATATCGGAACGGTAGATGAAGTGGTGCAAATTGACTCAACACATTCAATATCATCGCTGATACAAAGAGTTGGAAGAAGCGGCAGACGAGCCGACGAAAAAAGTAATTTGATTTTATATGCGACAACTGAATGGAGTCTTCTTCAATCGCTTGCTTGCTTTGAATTATATAAAGAAGGATTCATTGAACCATTAACAATCACAGATAAACCTTATGACATATTATTGCATCAAATTCTATCCATCATCAAAGAAACATCAGGTTGTACATCGCATGAACTAATGCAAAGAATAAATAAGAATTTTGCATTTACTAGCATCCAGGATTCTGAAATACAACTTATTATAAATCATTTACACAACATCAATTTCTTAGAATCTATTGAAAAAGATTTAATTATTGGGCTTGAAGGCGAAAAGTTAGTGAATTCAAAAGATTTTTACAGTGTGTTTAAATCTGAACCCAATCTCAAAATATTATTTGCAGGCAGGAGAATTGGTGAAATTCCATTCTCTCCCCAGATAAAACTTAATGAAAATATTCTATTAGCCGCAAAAATCTGGAAAATAAAGGATATCGATTTTGGTTCCAATAAAATAGAAGTTATTCCAGCTACTGATGGTAAAAAGCCAGTTTTCTTTGGTGCTGGTGGGAATATTCATTATTCAATTAGAGAAAAAATGTTGAGTATACTTGTCAACTCCAAGATTTATCCAGAGCTTGATGAGAATTCAAATAAAGAGCTAGCTACCCTAGCAAAAGATTTTTCGAATTGTAAAATTAATAATCTCCTTTTTGATAGACCATACATCAATCACGGGAATTCGTTGGAAATTTTTACATTTCAGAGTACTCGAGTAAATCGAAGTTTTTATTTTCTTGCAGAAAAACTTGGATTGGATCCTATACTAACGGAGAACAGTAGTTCGATAAAGCTTAAAATCGAAAACTTACCAATTACTACTCATTTAGAACACATGAGTCTTTTGATAAACAATGTTGATGACCATCTTGAAGAATTGTTAAGATCAAATCAAAGTATTATGGACTTCTCTAAATGGGGCTCGTATTTACCAGAAAGATTTCAAATCGAGATTTTAAAAGTAAAATATTTCGACTTCTCTGAAACTCAAAAATTTCTTGAAAACATTAAACTTGTTCCTTTATAATGAAATTTTGCAAGCACATATAAAAGCCGCACCGGCTGATGCTTAACCAAAGCTTTTAAAAGAGCTTGCAAAATCAAATTCTTATCATTTTTCTATCTTAACGAGAAGACATTCTGTTCAACCCTGACAATAACAAAGCACTAGCTATAACACGGACGGTGCTATGAAAAGCAATCGCCCCCGGGTTAACAAAGGTAAATAATATTCTTACCCTATAAACTTCTTAAAAAATCCTATAAAATCACACTGCTATCTGTGGTCAGCTATGGGGTGTAATCATTTAGTTACCTGCCGTGTTTTACGTTATCCCTCAACTCTTTTGACCTTATAGGTTTTGTTTCTTATACCACACCATTTACGTATGGTTGTCTGTTTTTCATTACATATCTTATTCTGTTTAATA
>JBHELA010000225.1:0-5552 GCA_041859005.1 Ignavibacteria bacterium | reverse complement strand
AGCCCAAAATCATATATCGTCTCTTTATAAAGACCAAAGGCAAATTCTCCATCCAGAAAGATGTTGAACCTGCCTTTCCTCTTCTGCTCTTCTATTGAAGTAATTATCAAAGCAAATGTTTAATGTTACTGCTCTTTCATGTTCCTAAAGCATTAAATGTTCCGGTATTATTTTGTCTTCTTCTCTTTTACTTCTTCTTTTGGTTTTTCCTTTGAAGTATCAGTGTTGTTACCGTTATTGTTATCGAATCCGAGTATAACTTTCACTTCTCCTAACAGCTTATCGCATAATGCCGGTTCTTCCTGAAGCATTTTCTTAAGCCCGTCGCGGCCCTGAACGCGGTTTTCTCCGTAAGTAAACCAGGCACCACCTTTCTTTATAATCTCTTTCACTACTGCAATATCAATAAGGTCGCCTATCTTGGAAATACCCTCGTTGTACATTATATCGAATTCTACTTCTTTAAATGGTGGTGCAACTTTATTCTTTACGACTTTTACCTTTGTTCTGTTTCCGATAACGTCCGTACCGTCTTTAATTGCAGCAATCCTGCGAATATCCATCCTTATTGAAGCGTAGAATTTCAGCGCCTTGCCGCCTGTGGTTGTTTCGGGACTTCCGAACATAACTCCTATCTTGTCCCTTAACTGATTTGTAAATATCAGTGTGACATTCGACTTTGAAACGGCAGCTGTCAGCTTTCTTAATGCCTGCGACATCAAGCGTGCCTGCATTCCCATTACCGCATCACCCATTTCTCCTTCTATTTCAGCGCGTGGTGTTAAAGCTGCAACTGAATCAACAACTATCACGTCCAGTGCATTGCTGCGTACAAGGGTCTCGCAGATTTCAAGTGCCTGCTCTCCGTATTCCGGCTGTGATATTAGCAGATTGCTTATATCTACTCCGAGCTTTTGTGCATAATTTGTATCAAGTGCATGCTCCGTATCAATAAATGCTGCTAGTCCGCCGGTCTTCTGTGCTTCTGCTATTATATGCAGACAAACAGTTGTTTTTCCCGAAGACTCAGGACCATATATTTCTACTATCCTTCCTCGCGGTACACCGCCTATACCAAGCGCCGCGTCAAGCGATATCGAACCCGTAGAAATAGACTCAATCTTCGCTGCTGGCTTGTCGCCGAGTTTCATTATAGAACCTTTCCCATGGTCCTTTTCTATCTGATCCATCGCCATTTCAAGCGATTTAATTCTCATTGCTCTATCATCATTCATTTTATTATGATTTAATTATTTAAACTTCTATACAAAATTAGTTAATTTAAGGATACAAATATTATCATTTGATGATAATTTTTTAGCCAAAAAAATAACAGCAAGACACTATTTAATTAATAACAATTTTCTGGTTGTTGAAAATCCGTTTACTTCCATTTTGTAATAATAAACTCCGGTGTTTAGGTTTATTGCATTTAATACGAACTCGTAAACCCCTGCTTGTTTCTGTTCACTGACCATATTCATAACTTCTTTGCCTAAAATGTTATACAATGATATCTTTACAAACCCTGCCTTGGAAATACTGTACGAAATCTTAGTTGAAGGATTGAACGGGTTTGGATAATTCTGAGATAAAGAATACCCGTTTGGTGTTTGCACAGTAACTTCTTTCACCGATACAAGGTCGCCGTTGTTATAAACACCGTTGTGTTTTGTGTTGTACTGCCACATAGGTGTTTGTGTCTTTATCGCTGAATATGTAACGCCTGAATTCCACAGATAAACATTGGTCTGTTGTGAAGGGCTGGTACCCGATACACCCGCTCCTATTATGTCAAGAATACCGTTCCTGTTAATATCCGTAATACAGGGTGTTGTAAAAAATGTTGTGCCGTTCGTTTCAATAATACTATTGGAAGTACCGTCGTGATTATACACAAGATACTTGCCAAGTCCTGCTGGTTGAGTGTTATCATCAAAAATTAATTCAGTATTATTATCACCGTCAATGTCTGCTAATACTACCTGAGAATTCACTGCATTAACAGGACCAATAGGAAAACCCGCCAGCTGTACTCCGTTTTTATTCCAGGCATATACGAAGTCTGAAGGAACACCCGAAAGTACCTGATCACCGACGGCTACATCTATTATATTGTCATTATCTATATATCCGACTGAAGGCGGACCGTAAATCCAGTTTGATGTTGTTTTTGGCCAGCCTGATAAAACTGTTCCGTTATTCTTCATAATATATACATAACCGCCGCCGCCTGAAACATGTGTTCCAAAAATAATTTCTCTGATGTTATCGTTATCAACATCCGCAAGAACAGGCGAAGAGTAAGAGTTTACATCACTGTTAGGCATAAAATATGGAAATCCCGGAATAGAATCTCCGTTCGATTTCCAGGCATACAACGCAGTATAAGATTCCATCACAATTTCAGGTACGTTGTCGCCGTCTATATCGCCGACAGCAGCACTTGACGCAGGAACATGTCCCATCGTTTTCGGCCAGCCGGTTATAATAGTTGCATCATACTTATAAACATAAACCAAACCCGTAGGATATGTTCTTTTATTCACAATTATATCGAGCTTACCATCCGCATCCATATCGCCCAGAACCGGAGTTCTTGAACTGTATCCGTGATTAATCGGAAAATTCGGAAGCGGGGTTCCGTCTCTCTTGTAAGCATAAATAAACCCGCCGGAAGTTAATCCGTGATTTGTTACAACTATTTCGCCGTATCCGTCACCGTCAATATCGCCGAATGCAGGGGCGCCCTCTAAAGCATAAGAGGAAACTGTTTTTGGCCAGCCCGGTACCGGTGTTCCGTTAATGTTCAGAGCCTGAACAGTATAATTGACATTGAATACTATTTCCAGTTCGGGATCGTTATCCATATTGCAGAATATTCCGCCCTCAAACGTGTTACCCGTTATCGCTAAAGGAAATCCCGGAAAAACCGGAAGTGAATCCGATTCATAATATAAAGTCTGCTGAAATTTTAACGAACTGTTTAAAACATTAACTTTATTCATTACATCCGGAAAACAATTATTAACAGGCTGTGAAAATGTTAAGCCTGACGTTAAAGAGTAAAATATTATTAGAAAAACTGAGTGCTGAATAATTTTTTTCATAACGTTGTTTAATTATTGAGAAAATGAGTATCATATGTAATTTCTGAATAATTTGCTTATATATGCAAGTCAAAAGTTTACAGCTCAGAATAGAGAAATTAAATATTATTAGCATAATGATAGTTTAGCCTCGTACTTTGAGAAAAAATGAAAAACAGAGATACTCCTATAATTACACTGAATTATATTTTTGTAAAAGTTATCTTTATAATTAACCTTAATAGGTTTAATATCAAATTTAATTTATAACATTCTAAATTATACTCTATTATGAAGGGAATTATTTTAGCCGGCGGCTCCGGGACAAGGATGTACCCTGTTTCAAGAATTTACAGCAAACAGCTGACTCTAATATATGATAAACCACTCATTTATTATCCTCTTTCTATATTGATGCTCGGAGGTATAAAAGATGTTTTAATAATATCAAATGATGAGACAATACCTCATTACAAAAAACTGTTTGGGGACGGCAGTCATATCGGAATGAACATAAGTTACGCTGTTCAGTCTGCACCGAACGGTATTGCCGAATCTTTCATCATCGGTGAATCCTTTATCGGCAATGATAGCGTTACCCTTATCCTCGGTGATAATATCTTCTACGGTAAACTTGATTTTCTTTACAACGGAATTAAGAATAATGATGGCGCAACTATTTTCGGATACAGGGTTACTGACCCCGAAAGATACGGAATAGTTGAGTTTGATAATAAAGGCAATGCTATCTCAATTGAAGAAAAACCAAAGAACCCGAAATCAAACTATGCAGTACCCGGACTCTACGTTTATAATAATGATGTGGTTCACATTTCAAAGAACCTTAAACCGTCTCCAAGAGGAGAACTCGAAATCACCGACGTTAATGTAGAGTATTTAAAGAAGAAGAAACTTAAAGTCGCTAAAATCGGACGTGGTGTTGCATGGCTCGACACAGGCACCCCGGTCTCCCTTTTGCAGGCTTCAAACTTCTTTGGAGTTATAGAAGACAGACAGGGACTTAAAGTTGCATGTGTTGAAGAAATTGCATACAACATGGGTTTCATAACTTTCGAACAGCTCGAAAAAATTATCTCAGATATGCCAAAATCAGATTACAAAAATTATTTAGAAAAGATTACAAAAGATTAATGGAGTTTATTAAAACTAATTTCGACGAAGTATTTATCATAAAGCCTAAGGTGTTTCCTGACGACCGGGGCTATTTCTTCGAATCATTCAGCGAGAGATATTTTAACGAACAGGGGTTATTCTTAAACTTCGTACAGGATAATATATCATACTCAAAAAAAGGCACTATACGGGGACTGCACTATCAGGTCGGCGAATATGCTCAGGGAAAATTATGCCAGGTTATATCAGGCTCCGTGCTCGATGTGGCAGTTGATGTCAGGTTTGGCTCCCCTACTTTCGGCGAACATATAACCGCTGAACTTTCAGACGAAAACCACAACCTCATATGGATACCTCCCGGCTTTGCACATGGGTTCTCCGTGCTTTCTGAAACGGCGGTCTTTCATTATAAGTGTACTGCATTTTATAGCAAAACTGATGAACGGGCAATATTGTTTAACGACCCTGATTTAAACATCGACTGGAAAGTCGACGCAAAAAATATTTCAGAAAAAGACCTTAAGGGTAAAAGTTTTAAAGAGATAGATAAAGACTTTTTGTACTCTTATTAATTTAAATCTCTAATTGTATGACTGATTTTATATACTCAATAACAGACCCGGTTAATCAATTATTTAATGCATTTATAAAGTCTGTGCCCAATTTGATTGTTATATTAATCATTTCAGTAATAACAAGATATTTTATAAAACTTGTAAAGTTCATTTTTATAAAGTTTGAAACCGGCAAAGACGGGGCAAAAAGAGATTGGGTAATTCCCACATATAAGGTAATTAGGTTTTTTGTTCTGGTGTACATGCTCGTCGTAATATTTCCCTACATCCCCGGTTCTGCAAAGCCTGTGTTTCAGGTTGTCATGGTATTGACGGGATTGTTCCTGGCAATAGGCTCAGCTTCAATGGCATCAAATGCTTTCTCGGGTCTTGTAATAGCATACACACTTCCTTTTAGAACAGGTGACAGAATAAAAGTTGGTGATGTTACCGGCGACGTAACAGATAAAAGATTGCTTACAACAATAATCCGGACAATTAAGAATGAAGACGTAACTATACCCAATTCTTTAATAATGTCTAAGGGTGCGCTTAATTTCAGCTCTTCTGCGAAGAGTCTCGGGTTGATTATTCATACTTCTGTAACAATAAGTTATGATGTACCTTGGAAAACCGTACACTCGCTTTTAATCGAAGCGGCCAAAGCAACCAAAGGAATACTTGATACACCCGAACCCTATGTTCTCCAGAAAAGCCTTGATGATTTCTACGTAAACTATGAAATAAATGCTTATACTGAAAAACCTAATTTACA
>JBHELA010000051.1:0-11666 GCA_041859005.1 Ignavibacteria bacterium | reverse complement strand
CACTTCGGGGTTGTATTTGTTTGGTTTTCTTCCCCCGGCTGCGCCGGGGGTTATTCATATTCAACTCTTTCAGAGTTGAGATACGAAAATTAGATGGAATATAATTAAATTACAATATTCGAAAGGAAAAATAATTTGATGGTTTAGAAGTGATAAAACAATTGAACACGGATATCCGCGGATAAGACCGATTGACACTGATTAAAAACAAAAACACGAAATACACATAAGGAAAGCTGAACTTTGATAAGCTGATGTGGATATTTTATGATGGGCAGGATGATTAATTTTATGATTAATATAACAACTTAATGGTAAAGAAGAATCAGGAAATAGAATTAAAAATAGACTCACTGAACTCGGAAGGCAAAGGAGTTGCAAGGATAGAGGAAGGGTTTGTTGTTTTCTGTAAAGATGCACTGCCCGGCGATGAGGTAATTGCTCAGGTAAGGAAAGTTAAAAAGAACTATGCAGAAGCTGTGATTAAGTCCGTTGTAAAAGAATCGCCGTTCAGGGTGAAGCCAAGGTGCAGACATTTCGGGGTTTGCGGCGGGTGCAAGGTGCAGAATTATGATTACGATAAGCAGATAGAATTCAAGACTGAAGTTGTAAGGAATGCGTTTGAGAAAATCGGCGGGTTTAATGATTTGATTATTCCTGCAGCGCTGAAGTCCGATAATGAATATTATGACAGAAATAAGATGGAGTTTTCGTTTTCCGATGAGAAGTGGCTCACTAACCTTGATGAGGGAAAAGAGAAAGAAAACTTTGCGGTTGGCTTTCATCTGCCCGGATTTCATACAAAGATACTGGATATTGAAGAATGCTTTTTACAATCGGAGATTACGAGCAATATTTTAAATCATGCGAGGAGGTTTTTCAAGCAAAGAGGAGTTTCAATATACTCGACTAAAACTCATTCGGGATATTTACGATTTCTGATTGTACGCGAGTGCAAGAGAACCGACGACCTTATGGTAAATTTGATGACGTTTGATTACAACGAAGAGCTTATGAATGAATACACGGCAGAGTTTCGGGAAAATTTCCCGCGAGTAACGACATTGCTGAACTCATTTACGCAGAAGAAGGCACAAGTTGCTTTTGCGGAGGATGTGAAAGTACTTTTCGGAAAAGGATATATTACCGAAAAGCTTTTTAGCGGAAGCAAAGAATATGAGTTTAAGATTTCGCCAAACTCATTTTTCCAGACGAACACACTGCAGGCAGAAAAACTTTACAGTGTTGCGGCTGAGTTTGGTGAGTTTACGAAAAGCGATAATGTTCTTGACCTTTACTGCGGGACGGGTTCTATATCAATTTACATATCTGAAATGGTGAATAAAGTAAAGGGCGTTGAACTGATTGATGAATCGATTTTGAGCGCAAAAGAAAATGCAAATCTAAACGGGGTTGAAAATGCTGAGTTTGAAACGTCGGACATTAAGGACTTTCTTTTAGACTTTAAAGACAGTACTTATAATAAGGTCATACTTGACCCGCCGAGGTCGGGACTGCATCCTGATATATGTGAGGTACTGAGTAATTCTGATTACGAGAAAATTGTTTACGTAAGCTGTAATCCTGTAACACAGGCGAGGGATTTGAGTATAATAATGAACAAGGGAAAGTACAGGATAGGAAGGATTCAGCCGGTGGATATGTTCCCGCAGACGTATCATGTGGAGAATGTGGTGGAGATTTTAAGGGCAGTTGATAGTTGTTAGTTGGAAATTGAGAACATGTTTATTAGTGAATATCATATTCTTTCGGTGTAGATCAGTGTGCAAGTTCTTTAAAAAACATTTTACCACTAAGATATTAAGGTGCCAATCAGTACGCTGGGTTATGGAGACGAATTATAAGAATGAATTTAAGGAATATTTGTTATAAATTAGGACAGTAAACAGCTTTTTAAAAAATAATACAAACAACAAAGGAATAAGAAAACTATAAATGACGGATTGATACCAATTTACTAACTAAAACGAAAAAACATGGAAAACAAAGAAATCATTCTATGGGTTGATGATGAAATAGATTTACTGAAATCAAACATAATGTTCCTCAAGCAAAAGGGGTACGTTGTTTACGAGGCAACAAACGGCGATGATGCCGTACAATTCATAAAAGAGAACGATATAGACCTTGTCTTCATGGACGAGATGATGCCCGGCAAGGGCGGGCTTGAAACGCTTTCCGAGATAAAAGACCTTAAACCGAACCTTCCCGTTGTAATGGTTACGAAAAACGAGACTGAGAGTCTTATGGAAGATGCGATCGGGAAGAAAATAAACGACTACCTCTTAAAGCCTGTTAATCCAAAGCAAGTGCTTCTTGTCTGCAAGAAATTTCTCGAGGGGAATAAACTCCAAGGGAATCAGGTATCGAGGGATTACATACAGGAGTTTAACCAGATTTCTGTTTCATTGATGAATGACCCCGACTGGAACGACTGGGTAAATATACATGCTAAAATGACAAACTGGGAAATGGAGCTTGATGAGCATCCTGACCTTGGTCTGAAACAGACTGCTACCGACCAGAGAAGAGAGTGCAACGTGGAATTTTCCAAGTTCGTGGAAAGGAATTATCTTAAGTGGGTTAGTGACGGCGGAAACAGACCGGTGCTTTCTAATGAGATTGCGGAAAAGTATCTTATACCCGAGATTGAAAAGAACAAGTCGGTATTCTTCTTCGTTGTTGACTGTATGAGGCTTGACCAGTGGGTTATGATGGAAAAATATCTCGACAGGTATTACAGGATTTCAAAAGAATATTACTGCTCCCTGCTCCCTACTGCAACGCCGTACTGCAGGAATGCAATATTTGCAGGAATGTATCCTTCCGATATTGAGAAACACTATCCTAATTTATGGAAGACAAGCGACGACGATGAAAACTCCAAGAACAATTTTGAGAAGGAATTCCTTCAGAAGCTTCTTGAAAGGAAAAAAGTCAAGCTGCGTAATGAGCTTAAGTACACCAAAATAATGGATTCGGATTTCAGCAGAGGCGTGGAAAATAAGATACTTTCATACTGCAACAATCATCTGAATGCGATAGTAATAAACTTCCTTGACATGATTTCGCATTCAAGAAGCGACACTGCTATACTGAAAGAAATTGCTCCCGATGAGTCTGCTTACCGGTCGCTTACAGAATCGTGGTTCGAGCACTCTTCATTTTTCGGAATGCTGAGACAGCTATCAACAAAATCAGGAGTGAAGATTATTATCACAACCGACCACGGCAGCATAAGATGTCTGCACGGAGTAAAAGCAATGGGCGACAGGGAATCGGCAACGAACCTCAGGTACAAATACGGCAGGAACGTAAAAGCCGAGCCGAGAAATGCGATATTAATAAAGAACCCGACCGAATACAAGCTTCCTGTCAGGAACGGAATCGTGAATTACATAATCGCGAAGGAAGACTTCTATTTCGTCTATCCGACTGATTATCATAAGTACCTTAATTATTACAATGACACATTCCAGCACGGCGGGATTTCGATGGAAGAAATGATACTTCCTATAGCCATATTAGAAAGCAAGGGGTAATGATAGTTTCTAAGAGCGAAAATGAAACGATAGCGGCGGGAAGAAAATTTGCTCAAGGATTGAAACCGGGCAGTGTAATAGGGCTTAAAGGTAATCTTGGAACGGGCAAGACACAGTTTGTGAAAGGCATTTGCGAATATTATAATGTGAATGATGTTGTCAACAGTCCGACATTTATACTTGTTAATGAATACAAAGGCTTTAACGAAGATGAAGTAGAAATAAAGATATACCACTTTGACCTGTACAGATTAAAGTCCGCCGCAGAGCTGGAAGTAATCGGTTTTAACGAATACATCAGCCCCGGCTCGATAGTACTGATTGAATGGCCCGAGATTGCGGAAGAATACCTGAATTACAAAATTGACAAGGTTTTGATGGAATTTGGTTCAAAAACAGAAGAAAGGTTAATAAATTTCATGAAAACAGAGGATAATCGGGGATAATATGAATATATTACTGATAGATACTGCATCCAGAAAAATTGAATTTGCATATAACAAGAAAGGCGATTTTTGTATATTGAAAACACTCGATGACAGCAAAAACGCCGATGACCTCGTCTATGAAATCAAATCTGAATTTGATGAGCAGGGATTTTGCTTTCAGGACGTAGATTTTATAGGACTTGCGAACGGACCCGGCTCTTTTACAGGTCTTCGCATAGGTTCTGCAATTTCAAAGGCTGTATGTTTTGCGACGGGTGCTGAGTTGATAGAGATTAATTCTCTGGATTTAATTGCCGAAAAGTATTACATGAACAATAACGGCAAAGATAAAGTTATACCGCTAATTTTCTCGGGCATGAAATCAGGCGAGTTCTATTATGCAGTGTTTGAGAACGGCAAAAGAGTCACGGGTTATCAAACAGCAGAGCCCAAAGAGATAGAGAAGATTGAAGGTTTGTTATTGCTTAATGATAAAGTTATTTATGATTTTCCGGAAAACATGAGAACGGTTAATATGTGCAATGTGACAAACCTGAAAGCACTTTTCAGCCTTGCGGTGAAGAGTATAAATGAGGGGCAGATAAGCGATTACAAAACAAGTGAGCCCTTTTACATGAAGCAATTTTTAGGAAGCTGAAAACGTCGCAGGACAAACAGGGCGTACCCAAGCTGGATAGATTGTGTGAAAACATATTTTGGTTGAAAACAAAACTCAAAAGCTGTAATTGTAAACAATAATGATTAGATCCCCGCCAAGATCAAGCGGGGATGACAAACTTTTGTTTAATTTTATAAACTAAATTTTAGAAAACAATGGCATGGTTTAAAAGATCTGAAAAGAATATTCTTACGGATACTCCCAAGCAGGACCTTCCTGACGGGATGTGGACTAAGTGCGATGAGTGCGGCGAGATGATGCACAAAAAGCAGTGGGAGTCAAACTCTTACACATGCATAAAATGCGGTTATCATTTCAGGATAGGAAGCGAAGAATATTTTAAGATTTTATTTGACGAGGGCACCTTCAAGGAGTTCGACAAGAAAATGAAATCTGTTGACACGCTAAAGTTTACGGATACCAAGCCATACGACAAGAGAATTGAAGAGACGATAAAGAAAACGGAACTGCATGACTCCATCAGATGGGGAACGGGCGAGATAAACAAGATGCCCGCAGTAATCTGCGCCATGGACTTTTCATTTATTGGCGGCAGCATGGGCAGTGTGCTCGGCGAAAAAATTGCGAGAGCAGTTGACAGATGTCTTAAGACAAAAACACCGCTGATTATTATATCATCAAGCGGCGGCGCAAGAATGATGGAAGGCGGCATATCACTTATGCAGCTCGCGAAAGTTTCATCAAGGCTTGCCAAGCTCGCAGAGGAAAAGATAGCATACATATCAGTAATAACAAATCCAACAACGGGCGGAGCAAGTGCGTCTTATGCAATGCAGGGCGACCTGAACATTGCCGAGCCAAATGCGCTCATCGGTTTTGCAGGACCGCGCGTTATCAAACAGGCAACGGGAAAAGATTTACCGAAGGGCTTCCAGCGCTCGGAATTTTTGCTTGAACACGGATTCCTTGATTTGATAGTTGACAGAAAGAACCTGAAAGAAAAGCTCACACAGCTTTTGAAACACTTTGCAGAATAATTGAAAGTAATCAGGCATATAAAACCAATGCAGGAAATCGCCGATTATTTCAGGCGTACCGGCAAGTCAATCGGTTTTGTACCTACGATGGGATTCCTGCATGAGGGACATGTATCGCTTATGCTGGCGGCAAGAGATGAATGCGATGTGGTTATCGCAAGCATATTCGTTAATCCTTCGCAGTTTCTTCCAAACGAAGACTTCACTCAGTATCCGCGCGATTTCCTGAGAGATTATTACATCTGTAAACAGGCAGGTGTTGATTATATATTTTATCCTGAAGATACTGAAATGTACCCGGAGCTCTATAAAACATCTGTAAACGTTGATGAGCTTTCGGATAAGCTGGAAGGGAAATACAGACCCGGACATTTCAAAGGTGTTGCAACGGTTGTACTGAAACTTTTCAACATAACAAAACCTCATTATTCCTATTTCGGACAGAAGGATGCACAGCAGGTTTCACTTTTGAAGAAGATGGTAAACGACCTGAATCTTGACGTGGAAATCAGAATCTGCGAAACGATGAGGGAAGATAACGGACTCGCAAAGAGTTCGCGGAATACATACCTGGCCGATGAACAGAAATCGAATGCCGCAGTAATTAATCTGGCGCTGAATCAGGCAAAGGATAAAATTATTGTCGGGAATTATTCAAACACGGCAGACATAAAATCAGAAATAAAGAAAACGATAGAATCAAAGTCGGCTGATTTATCCGTTCAGTACATCGCTATAACGGACAATAGAATGCTCGACGAGATTACCGGCTTAAAAAACTTCAGGGGCGAGGTCTTAATTTCTCTTGCAGTTTACTGCGGAAAGACACGGCTGATAGATAACATAGTATTTGAAAAAAACAAGATTCCGCAATAGCTGAAAACAAAGATAAGATTTTACCACAAAAACACTAAAACTCCAAAAAGATTTCACCACCGAGTTCACCGAGACCACTGAGAAAAATTACTGAGATATCAGAAATATTATACTCAAAATAATTATCCGTGTTAATCTGTCCAATTCGTGTATATCTGCGTTCTATTCTGTTTTAGTTTAATCTTAATCAGATAAATCATCTACTTTCATTTATTTTCAGTGTGCATTCTTTAAAAATATTTTCACCGAGACCACTGAGAAGAACTTATAAATTGATTATTTACCGTCCGCGGCGGCGGATCTGCGACGCGCAGAGAACGCAGAGACAAAGTATATTTTATTTATTTTAAGGGCAGATATTAAGAACAAAGAAATTAAATTTAATTCTTTATCTGTGAGAATCATATTTCTTCATCTATTATCAGTGTGCATTCTTTAAAAATATTTTCACCGAGACCACCGAGAAAAATCACTGAGATCTCAGAAATATTAAACTCAAAATAATTATCCGTGTTAATCTGTCCAATCCGTGCAAATCTGCGTTCTATTCTGGCTTTGATTTTCTATCAGTGTGCAAGTTTTTTACAGAATCATTTATAAAACAACTATTTCTCATTATCTAATCTCATTATATCATAATATTTTGTAGATTATAATCACAAATTATTATATTATTTTGAGGAGTTAGAGGCATTATAATATAACTTGATGTATAATAGTAAAACAATTATATTATTATGTGATTACAGTCACATAATAATATAATATTTTAATGATTAGTCATGATACCAAGAATTATCTCAACCAGAATAAACGTAAACATTAACGACGGTAAAGTTATTGTTATATATGGAGCAAGGCAGACGGGCAAGACCACTTTGCTGGAAAGTACGCTAAGCTCATTAAGCGGCAGAAAGCTGACGCTTAACGGAGACGACCCGGGTACAAGGGAAATACTTGATAATGTGTCGTTAGCAAGATTAAGAAACATTATCGCCGATAACAAAATTGTCTCAATAGATGAAGCTCAAAGAATAAACAATATTGGAATTGTATTAAAATTAATCGTTGATAATTTCAGTGACATAATATTGATTGCCACGGGTTCTTCATCTTTCGACCTCTCAAATAAAATAAATGAACCTCTTACAGGCCGTAAATATGTATTAAATCTTTATCCGTTTTCGTTTGAAGAAATGGTAAAGCACACAAACCTTATTGAAGAAATGAACAATCTTCCCAAAAGGTTAATATACGGAAGCTACCCGGAAATTGTAACCAAACCCGGGAAAGAGGTTGAGCTGATACAGTTATTAGCAGAAAGTTATTTATACAAAGATATTCTGAAACTGGATAACATAAGAAAGCCTGTATTAATTAATAAAATTTTAAAAGCACTTGCATTACAGATTGGCAATGAGGTTAAGTTTCACGAAATCGCTCAGTTGACGGGTTCGGATAAATCAACAGTGGAAAAATACATAGACATTCTTGAAAAAGCTTTTATAATATTTCAGGTTCCTGCGTTTTCAGGCAACGCAAGAAACGAGATCAAAAAAGGAAGAAAAATATACTTTTACGATAACGGAATAAGAAATGCCATTATCAATAATTTCAGCAGCATTGAAGACAGAAGCGACGCAGGGTTTCTTTGGGAAAATTATGTTGTTAGCGAAAGAGTGAAGTATCTTCAAAACCATAATAGTAAAAGAAATTTATATTTCTGGAGAACCACACAGCGTCAGGAAATAGATTTAATCGAAGAGCAAAATAATAGTCTTTATGCTTACGAAATAAAGTTTAGCCGAAAAGCGAAATATAAATTTCCGAAAACATTCACTGTTAATTATCCCTCTGCTGAAACTATATTAGTGACACCCGATAATTACGACAGCGTTTTGCTCAACAACTAATATTTAATCAAAAAGATTTTACCATCGAGACCGCCGAGAAAAATCACTGAGATATCAGAAATATTAATCTCAAAATAATTATCCGTGTTAATCTGTCCAATCCGTGCATATCTGCGTTCTATTATGTTTTAATTTAATCTTTATCTGTGAGAATCATCTTCTTTCGTTTATTTTCAGTGTGCTTTTTTAAGAAATATTTTCACCGAGTTCACCGAGAAAAATACTGAGATCTCAGAGATGTATATTTATAATTATTATCCGTGTTAATCCGTTTTATCAGTGCCCATCCGCGTTCTATTCCCTATCCCCTGTCACCTGCGCGTTCTTTGCGTCCGCCATCTTGTTGGGCGGATTACCTGTCACCTGTTCTTACCAGCTCTTCAGCTTTTTCCACTACCCACTTTTTCTGGAAAAAGGTTTTTTCATCTTTAATTTTATCCAGAAGCATCTCGGCGCCTCTGCTGTTCTTTTTTCGGACTGAGCAAAGAGAATGAATGTAATTCAGGAACTTAAAAACACTTTCTTTCTGAACATTTTCTCCTGCAAGCTTTCTGTTCAGAAAATGCTTTGTTGTATCTATCAAAGGCATTATGTTCCTGTCCTCCTTTAACTCATACAATGCCTTTAGTAGTGTGTCCTTCGAGAACAAATACAAGGAAACATTTTTGGTTTTAAAATCTTCGGTTAGCTTTTTCACGTTCTCGTACTTACCCGCGGCGAAATCAGTCATTGCCCGTGATACTGCAATAACCTCATCACGGAAACTTAGATTTATCTTTCCTTTGTATAAGGCAATTAATTTATTCGCAAAAGTTATGTCACTATTCGAAAGCGCTGTGGTGACCGCTGATATGAATATCATCGGCTGAACATTTTGAACCTTGTGCAATAGACCTCTGCCTTCGACTTCTTGGAAAAGCTCATAAAGAGCAGCCTGGCTCACGGAACATCCATAATTAATTCTGACTGAAAGAAACCGTATGAGCGTTTCATAAGCAAACTGTACAAAGTCAAAGGCTAATTCCTTTTCCTTTTCCCGAAGATATTTCAGAGCGGTAGAAACTCTTTCTCTCTCATCGGTTTTTTTAAGCATTTTGTAAAAAAGATAATCGAGATATACATTCGGATAATTCACGGAATAAAAGGATTCATTTTTCTCTACGATGCGGACAGCAGCCTCAACACTAAGAATTTCATCTTTCGGGAAATTCACATCGGTGGAATATAATTTTCTGTTTATGAATTCAAAGAGTTTACTCTTAATCAGAACAACCTCCGCGTTTTTAAGAATCTTAACCGAGATATCATGCATACCTTCTTCCTCGTTGCGTGAATTGCAAAGTAAATATTCCTCCACGTAAAGCCTTTGCAGATTCGACATGTACGAATATCCCTTCAAGTACTTAACAGAGTTGTTTGAACAAACATCATCAATTAAAGAAGTAAAATACTTGTCAACATTGCGGCTGCGCAGCTCTTTAGCAAGATAAATCTTCTGGCTAAGCAAATCCATTTCATATCCTTTTCTCGCAATAAATGATTCAAGAATTTTTACAAAATCGGAGATTGTCTTTCTGGAAAAATTATCGGACGCATTATTGTATCGGTTTGAGCCTTTATTATGCAGAGCGTTACATCTGCTTTGCCAGAATTTCAAAATTCCCCCGCCGCTTTTATCAAGCTTTGATTTGATGTATTTATCAAACTGTTTTATTTCTTTTGGTGTTAAACTTTCCAAAAGACAGTCTGATTTAATTTTCCTCAATTCAGCAGTCATATTACATTTCTTAAATTATTTCCCGGAATATTCTATTAAATGTAACTAAACAAAAATAACAATAATATACATAAGAGCACGCAAAAATATCAATATAACCCTAAAATCGCTGATATTTTTATAAATAATCATGATTATTATTAGCAAATGTAACCGATTAAACTATTTTATACCATGAATATAAAATTTGCAATAAGTTACAAACTATATTATTTATCTTCACTTTCTAAATATCTTTGTATTTACTGAAAAGAAATAATTTTTTATTTTACATCAACTACATCATATATAATAGGGGCACGTAAAAATCAAATAAACGGAAACAAGTTTTTAAAGAGGAATCATTTAATTAAAAATTAAAATACTTTTTATAAAAAATAATTTTAACAGGAGAATAAAAATTATACGGTCATTTTTACACACTCGAAAAACCATCGGAGAAAAGCACAGTGAGATTTCACTACTTGCATTTCCCTTTTGTTATGAAGCTATACATTGTAGAAGTTTGTATTCTAATTCCCGGTTAAATTTTGGTCAACAAAATGATTTAACGAAAAATATCTATCAACTATAAAACTAAAAACTATAAACTAATAAATATATTTATTAACTAACTAAATTAAAATGTTATGGAAAAGTTATCCTCTTTTTTGATTGTACTTCTTGCAGTGTTATTCATTGCGGGAAATGCAAATGCCCAAAGTACGGCAAACTATACTTATAGTACCGTAACCAACGGCTCATTAATAGACATGAGCAGCGGGACAACAGACATTTTTGCAACAGGCACCTATCATGATGATGATGCTTCAGGTCTGACTAATATAGGGTTTACATTCATGTTTATGGGAACACCCTACACGCAGTTCAGTATCAACTCAAATGGACAAATGCGGCTCGGTGGAACGGTTATTACTGGTGGTGCAATTTCACCAACTGCCAGTACACCGTTAATTGCACCGATTAGCGGCGATAATTCGTTGCAATCTACGGGGAAAGCGCATCTTAAAGTAACCGGAAGTGAACCAAACAGGGTTCTTGTGGTGGAATGGAATCAATTACGAGTTAATTATTCAAATACTACTGGTGAAACCTACTGCACTTTTCAGGCTCTGCTTTACGAAGGCACAGGAAAAATTGAGTTTATTTATGGCAGAATGTATAATATGAGTACAAGCTCACAATCACGAAGTGTATATTTCTCAAGCGGAACATCCGCAGGTCAGATAGGGGAAATGAGAACTATTACTGTTACGCCAACCTATACAACAACAGGAACTTCTCTAACCACTACAAGTTTCACTCTTTCGAGTGATATGACGAATTTGAACAGCACTTCAGACGGCTCAAGGAGAGTTTTCACATACACTCCTCCGGCAGCTCTAACAGCGCCGACCTGGCAGGCGGTTACAAGTGTTACAGGCTCATCAAT
>JBHELA010000302.1:0-5196 GCA_041859005.1 Ignavibacteria bacterium | reverse complement strand
TGAATCACTTGCTGCTCATGATGCAATGGTGGAATCATCGGGAGCGATAAAGACTCTTGCTGTAAGTTTAATGAAGATTGCGAATGACATCAGGCTGCTTGCATCGGGTCCGAGAAGCGGGATAGGGGAGTTGATAATTCCTGAGAATGAACCGGGTTCATCGATAATGCCGGGAAAGGTTAATCCAACACAGGCAGAAGCAATGACGATGGTTTGCGCACAGGTAATCGGTAATGACGTAGCAATTACAACCGGCGGTATATACGGTCATTTTGAGCTAAATGTATTTAAGCCTGTAATGATTACAAACCTTTTGCATTCAGCGAGACTGCTTGGAGATGCATGCGATTCATTCAACGAGCATTGTGCTGTGGGGATTGAGCCAAACTATGCTGTGATTAACAGACATGTGGAAAATTCACTAATGCTTGTGACTGCTTTAAATACACACATCGGTTATGAGAAGGCAGCAAAGATTGCGAAGAAGGCACATAAAGAGAACAAGACACTGAGGGAAACAGCGCTCGAGCTTGGATTTCTAACATCGGAGGAATTCGACAAGTGGGTAGTGCCGAAGAATATGGTGGGGAATTTGTAAGTAAGCAAAAGCTACAAACAAAGAAAAGATTTTTGGAATTGGTTCACTGAGATCTCCGAGAAGTCAAGGGGGCACAGAGAAGCCAGAGCTGCAAATAATATAATAGATTTTGGAATTGGTTCACTGAGATCTCCGAGAAGTCACGGAGGGCACAGAGAAGATACAATTATAATAATAATTTTTAACGCAGAGGACGCAGAGAAGAACAAAGGTCGTCCTCCAAATAAAACGGCGGATCTGCGACTCGAGAGCATAGAAATTATTTAAATCCTTTGAGAAATGCTAAAATTCAAAGATTATTTCTTTCCCCCTTGACAATAACAAAAAATATAACTATTTTGTATTTAAATTGGTAATACCATTTATTCGGCATTCTCTAAAAATGTCATTTCGATTGCATTACTTATTAGAACTGGCTAATTGTTCTTTAAAATATGGCATTTTCAGATACCCCACGGAAAAAAGTAATACTCCGTACAAAATTCTGACAATACAAAAAACTTATTTGCCATATTTCGAACTTTCCCTAATTCCACTCCAAACCCACTCCAAACCCACTTCTCATCCACTTAACTAACACAGAAACCTCGATGCATATTCTATGAAAGTTAAATGATCTTGCGATGATTGCTAAATCACCAATAAAAAACAGGAGTTTTCCGATCCCTGTTTGTGTTTAACTTTATTTGTTTGTTTTTACTGTAAAATCCGCGTTTATCAGTTCGGGATTTCTTTAATAGGGTTATTTACTTTAAATCCCTGTCTTTAGAAGGCAGGCCTTCTGGATTTATTCCAAAAACATACTTGGAAGTTGGGATGACATGATTTTGATTGTTATCACGGAGCATTTGGTGTTTAGGAGTTTGGAGGAAGGGTAAAAATATTTGGGCGGAGACTTGAAAAGGTATTTATTAAATCTTATTAAATCGTTATTTTTGTTATTTAAGATATACTTTTACCAATAAAATAATAATTTTCCTCAAAGTATGTATACACTCAATTACACGAACAAAGTTGTTTCAGCGGAAGAAGCAGTAAAAGTAATAAAATCAAATGATTCGGTTTATTTGCATGCCAACAGTGCGTATCCCGATGTACTTGTTGCTGCGATGTGCGGCAGATACAAAGAACTACAAAATGTTTCTGTTAAGCACCTTACAACATTTCACAAAGCTCCATATGTTGACCCAAAGATGGCAGGGCATTTCACACACGAAGCACTATTTTGTTCTGGTAACGTGAGGAAAGCCGTTAACGAGGGCAGGGCAGATGTGTACAATGTTTTTCTCTCGGAAATTGGCTGGCTTATGGACCTTGGCAGAATGCCTATTGACGTGTGTATGCTTCATCTGTCACCGCCTGATGAACACGGTTATTGTTCTTTCGGCGTAAGCAATGAAGTCTCAAAAACAGCGGCAGAAAATGCAAAAATTATAATAGCACAAATAAATCCAAATATGCCGAGAGTACTTGGCGATAATTTTATACACGTAAGTAAAATTAAATATATTGTTGAAGTCAACAATCCGCTTCTCGACGTTCCTATGGTTGATGCTAATGCATCAGAGGAAGAGAAAAAAATATACAGCAAGATAGCGGAATATATTTCTTCTTTAATAAAGGACGGAGCGACTCTTCAGATGGGTATCGGCGCTATTCCTGATGCGGTGCTACCGTTCTTAAGAGAAAAGAAAGACCTTGGAATACATACAGAAATGTTCTCCGATGGATTGATAGACCTTATTGATATGGGCGTTGTAAACGGCGAGAAGAAATCATTCATGCCGAACAAAGTTGTTTCATCGTTTGTAATAGGCACCAGCAAAGTTCACGAATTTATTCATAATAATCCTCTGATTGAATTCCGTTCATCAAAATTTGTGAACGACCCGGTAAACATATCACGCAATGACAACATGGTTTCAATTAACTCAGCAATACAGGTCGATTTAAGCGGGCAGGTTTGTTCGGATTCGATGGGTACGAGAATCTTTTCCGGATTCGGCGGACAGGTTGATTTTGTGAGAGGTGCGATGAGGAGCAAGGGCGGCGTTTCGATACTTGCGTTTGCATCAACGACAAAGAATGACACGATATCAAAAATAGTACCGATGCTTACGCAAGGTTCAGGGGTTGTAACAACGAGGGCAGACGTACAGACTATAATAACCGAATACGGAATTGCAGATTTATACGGCAAGACATTGAGGGAGAGAACAAAACTCCTTATAAACATTGCCCATCCAAATTTCAGAGAGGAACTCGAACAAAAAGCACGTGAGTTCAAATGGCTCTGGTAGGAAAACATAAAGCAGTAGTTTTAGTCAGCGGCGGTATGGACAGTTGTCTTACCGCCGCTTACGCATATGAAAAGTACGAGCTTGCATTTTTGCATGTCAACTACGGGCAGAGGACGCAGAGGCGGGAACTTAAGGCATTCAACGATATAGCAAAGTTTTACGGCGTTAAACAAAAGCTCGTCGTTGATGTATCTCATTTTAAGCAAATCGGAGGTTCATCATTAACCGATAAACACATTGCTGTTTCCAAAGCAAATTTAAAAACAAATAAGATTCCATCGAGCTACGTACCTTTCAGAAATGCAAATATACTCGCAATTGCAGTGAGCTGGGCTGAGGTGATAGGTGCGCGTGCAATTTATATAGGTGCCGTGGAAGAAGATTCAAGCGGTTATCCCGACTGCAGGAAGTCATTCTTCAATGCATACAACAAAGTAATAAAGTTAGGAACAAAAAATTCATCGAATATTAAAATTGAAACCCCTATTATCAATTATACTAAAAAGCAGATTGTTCAAAAAGCTTTTAGGATGAATGTGCCGCTGCATTTGACCTGGTCGTGTTACAGGTCAAATTCAGAGGCTTGCGGGGATTGTGATAGTTGTGCTTTAAGGTTAAGAGGATTCCGGAATGCAGGATACCAGGACCCTATAATGTATAGAAAATTATAAATTATAGTTATGATTGAAAAACTAAAATCAGACAATTTTATAAAGGTCGTTGCGGGAATGTTCCTAACAGCTTTGGTTTACGTAATTTTAAAAGAGCTGCAAAGCGTTATGCTTCCTTTGATAGTAGCAGTGATTATTGCAGTTATATTTGAACCCTTTCACAGATGGCTGCAGCTGAAAAAAATTCCCGGCTTTGCTTCAATAATAATCATTGTTATAATAATACTGATTATTTCCAATATCACAAGTTTATTTGTAATAACAAGTTTTTCATCATTTAAAGAAGCCATTCCCCGATATCAGGAAAAGTTTACGTTGATGTATGCAAATTTTGCAGCGTGGCTCGAAAGCTCAGAATACTTCAAAACCTATTTTGCAAAATCCATTAACCTCAACAGCCTTGTGACGGGCGAGCGGGTTGGTTCGGTTATGGAAGGAATACTTTCGGGAGTACTTGGACTCTTCGGGAATTACATATTAATTTTAATCTATGTTGTATTTCTATTAACAGAATTGGGAAGTGTACGTGACAGGGTTCGTCTTGCATTTTCAGCGGAAAATTCGACACGCATTTCAATAATCATTGAAAATATTTTTACGGATATCAAAAAATACCTCGTCGGAAAAACGCTCATTAATTTAACTCATGCTGTACTTGTATATATAATCCTTTTGCTTTTTGGTGCAGACTTTGCAATTGTCTGGGGTTTCCTGACATTTTTTATGGCATTCATTCCAAACATAGGACCGTTCTTTGCGACTGTACTTCCTTTCTCTGCTGTATTAATTCAGTTTGACAGCGTAGGTACTTCAATCGTTCTGCTGATACTTCTTATTGTAGTAGGCTTCGTAATGGGAAATGTTGTCGAGCCGAAAATATTCGGAAATACTTTAAACCTCAGTCCGTTTTTAATTTTAGCATCATTAATTTTCTGGGGATACCTTTGGGGAATTATGGGAATGCTTTTGTCGGTACCGATTTTAAGTATGATAAAAATCACGCTTAGCAAATTTGAATCCACGCGACCGGTTTCTATATTGATGTCTCACGTTGTTACACCGGCAATGATTAAAACCGACAAAGAATCAAAGAAGACTATGCCAAAGAAGAAAAAGTTTTCTTTATTAGCAAAGAAGGAAGAGAAAGAAGAGGGATAATTAATATTAGAACGCGGTAGAGAGATAAAAAAGAGAAGAGATGGCATACTGATTAAAGGGAAAGATATGATAAGAGATGATAAGAAATAATAGAACGGGGAAAGAAAATAGAACGCGGATTTACACGGATAAGGCGGTTGAACAAGTGGAGAGCAAGAAAATTTTTAATTGCTGATAAGAAATGAAAGGTTAGATCCCCGCCAAAATCTCGCGGGGATGACAAAATAGGTGAATGAGGGGATGATCCGCCACGGCGGACGTTCGCCACGGCGAATCTGCGACTCGAACGCGCATAAGGATATAACAAAATTTTGAAAATTACATTAATTTAAATAAATAATATAAAAGAAAGGTACACAATGACCAACAACAAGAAGCTCATAGCGTGGGTTGATGAAATGGCTAAACTTTGCAAACCCGATAACATTCACTGGTGCGACGGCTCCGAAGAAGAAAACCAAAAGCTTAT
>JBHELA010000049.1:0-6281 GCA_041859005.1 Ignavibacteria bacterium | reverse complement strand
GCGTTAAAAATCTTTTGTTCAACTATAATCTATTAGTTTTTCTCTGCGTTCTCTGCGCGTCGAAGATCCGCCGCGGCGGACGGTAAAATCTGTTTCAATGCTCTTATTTGTTTGTCGAAGATTCGCCGCGGAGAATAGCCGAAGGCTACGTCGTGTTTCTCTGTGGTAAAATCTCTTTTTTTATTGCTCTTGCTACTTCATGCTCTGTGGTAAAATCTCTTTTTTTATTGCTCTTGCTACTTCATGCTCTGTTTTCTATCATTATCATAATTATTTTTGACGTTGCGGACTCACCCGCATATCCTATCTATTCCCTCTTCCATCACTTCCGTCTTCACAAGAAGACTCAAAACCGCATTCCCCTCAGTATAAAAATCATAATAATACCCTGGATGTATCAACACATTCTTCGTATCGAGCAGTCTCAAAACATACTCATCCTCAGGAATAAGCAAATTTTCAAAATTCAGTATTCCTGACCATCCTCCCTCGAAATTCAATACCTTTATATCCGGATTTAATAGAAACTTTGTTTTTAATAGATTATAATTCTGATTTATTCTTTGCTTTATCTGCTCTTGTATTTTAGCTCTTGTACTGAATAGCATCTTTGCCGCATACTGTATCGGTGTGGCAACTGATAAATACGTATCCGCAATTACCTCAAGCCTTTTTACCGCCTCCGACTTTTTACTTTCCTCTCCTTGTATAACTATCCATCCGAATTTCATCTGAGGCAAACCCAGCATTTTTGAAAACCCGTTAAGTATAAATGTCATGTTGCTTTCCAGTCCTGCAGTTGTTTTTAATGCTGTTTCATCCGCACTTATTTCATAATCCGAAAAAACCTCATCCACAATCAACGAAAGATTGTTCTTTTCCGCTAACATATTGAACTTTTGAAAATCTTCTTTCTTTAAATAAGAACCCGTGGGATTGTTCGGGTTTATTATTAATATCGCTTTTGTTTTCGGAGTTATCTTCTTTTCAAGCATTATATAATCAGGCGTCCAGCCGCCTCTGTAATCATAAACCAACGGATAGTAAACAACCCTTCCCGAATCAAGCTTCGCAAGAAATTCGAAAAGCGGATAACATGGCTGAGGTATCAGGACTTCATCGTCAGTGTCAAGCAGCAGCTTGAATAAATATGAGTACGCCTCGCTCGTACTCGGAACAACAAAAATATCATCAGGAGATACATCTTTCCCGATTTCGGAATAATATTTCGATATCTCTTCTCTTGCTAATAACAATCCCCGCGGGTCCGGTTCGTAAACAAGCGACCTCTCATCAATAAAATGTTTCAATATGTGCTTTACATCATAATTAAAATCAAGCTTCGTCGGATTCGTTGAGGTTAAATCAAGTATCCTCTCGCCGTGTTTCTTCTTCGCATTGTAAAGAAGCGTCAGTTCATTCGGCTCTATATCAATATTTAGTCTTCTTGAAAACATACGTTAAAGTAAATAAAAATATCGAATAAGAAAATTGAAATAAATTCTTCCTCTTTTTCGAACAACTATATTTTGAATTTAAAAAATTTTCACAAAAGAGACTAATATTTCCCTTGACAAGCATTATTATTTTTTGTATATTATAAATGATTAAAAGCTCATATATTAGCTTTTTAAAACATGAAATCTGATATGAATATTGCGAAAATCACTTATGTTTTTGTAAACATAATAAGTAATACCACCATTTTATACTGTATTAACAGTAACTTATCACAATAATTGCCTTTCAAATGCCTTTATCATGCCTATTCTATGCCTTTACCATACTTATTAACTTCTATTTAACCTAAATTTAGCTTAAATTACGATTAAACTAATCATTCAAAACGATTATAAAAGTAGATTATTATGGCTTTTTTATTAAATCAACAAACAGGTACTGCAAGCGGAAAACTCGGGAATGTAGTTTACAGGGCAAAGAAAAACGGCGTGAGTATTATCGCTCCCGCTCCTCGGAAATACAAGAAAACAAATAAAGTCGGCGCCATCAAAAATAGATCAAAGTTTTCTATGGTTGTTAAATTCGCCTCTGCTGTTAATTCTTCCGACCTGCTGAAAAATGTATGGAGAAGCGTAAGTTTGCCCGGAAAATCCTCTTATACACGAATTTATAAGAGTAATTATTCTCATTCAAGCTCAGATTATATTTTATCTTCAGCCGATTTCGTTCCAAATAATTTTAATGCGGGCATTCTGTCTGTTTTTCTTGATGACAGTAATCTTGAAATTAATTATACTTTGTTTGATAAATTAAATTCAGATTTGATTCCCCCGTTTCATGCCGTTGCTTTTCTTCATCTTTATAGTCCCATCGTAGTAAACGCAAATCATCCTTATAATCGGTTTCTCATTGTCGAGCAAAAATTGGACTCACTAAACCTGGCAGCGCGTGAGTCTTTATCGTTCAAATTCAACACCGTTGAAAATGCTTACGAAATAATTAAGGACTACAATATAGTCACTGTTTACTTCACAATCATCTTCAACTACGAGGAGAATAAATTGGGCTGGCTTCACACACTCGGTTATATTCATAAAGGTGTGGATGTTCACAATAAACTAATCGAAAAACACATAGAAAATTCTAAGACTAAATTATCTAAAAATAATCCCGTAAAAGACTCTTCCATCACAGTAAAACTAAGATAAACGCACAAAACAAACCACATTTTCAAATACTAACTTTCTAATATGAATTTCTTCTGTATTCTACTTTTATTCAGCCCCGTAGGCTTACAGCATGTTGTGAGCATATCAATAAAAAGTGAATGACATACCACCCGGATTTTTCCGTTTCATTAACCCCATAGGGGTGAAATCTCAATAGCAAAAGATTCACAAAACAATCCAGTCCCGTAGGGGTGAAATCTCAATAGCAAAATATTCACAAAACAATCCAGTCCCGTAGGGACGAAATATCAATAATAGGGATGTCATATAAATAGCAATAAATTCCCCAAATAAAAAAGGCGCCCGTTTTCACAGGCGCCCTTGTAATATCTTCCAGCTTATTGCATGCGCTGGATTGTAAGAAGCTTGATTCTTATTTCACAAGTACCATCTTCTTCGTACCTATTAAATTGTTATCAACAATCAATGAATAGAAATAAACACCTGATGACAGCATCGAGCCGTTAAACAGCTGTGTCTGATATCCTGCGTTCATGTTCTGATTGTTTATGAGTCTCATTACTTCACGGCCTGCTACGTCGTAAATCTTCAACGTTACCAGTCCTGCCTTCGGTAATGCAAACTTGATTGTTGTTGTTGGATTGAACGGATTTGGATAGTTCTGTTCAAGTGTGTACTTCATCGGCAGTTCAGCACCCTGGTTGCCCGAAATACCTGTAAGTATGTTGTTGTTCTTGAATATATATCCGTTTGAACTGACTGCAAATGCCTTTGTGTCCGGAGTCATGAATACATTGTACATCGTTGCACCGTTTGTATTCGCCTGAGTCCATGTGGCTCCTCCATCTGTCGTACCAAATACGGTACCGGATGATCCAACAATATAACCTGCACTTGGGCTTATCATATCAATACCGTAGTTTGTGTAGCTTCTTGTTGGAACTGAAAGTGTATCCCAGAATGTACCGTTTGTCGTCTTGTAAACTCTTCCGCTGCTTCCGACAGCAAATCCTAATGTAGGGGTAAGCATTTTTATATCATATAGATAAGAGCCGGGTGCTGCTGAAAGTGTATCGAGTATCCATGTTGTGCCACCATCTGTTGTGTGATACGGATCTGGATCCCAGTTAACGAGCGAACCGTGTGTTGCACTTACCATATCTGCACTGTAAACGCCCTTACTTGAGCCTGTTACACCAAGTAAGTATTGTTTTGTCCAGTTAACACCTGCATTCGTAGTCTTCCACATTGTTGCAGAGTCTGTTACCGTGTTTGAGAATGTTGCAAATAACCAACCTGTATTTGTATTTATAAAGTCAACCTTACGGAATGTTACTGAATTTGTTGATCCTTCAACCGCTACTGAATCCCAGTTAAGTCCCGCATTCGTAGTTTTGTAAACACCGCCTATAGTACCGCATACCCAGCCTGTATTGTTATCAATCATATTAATGCAGTTTAATGAGGATCTTGATGTTGTTGGGAAAGAAGCTACCTCCCATGTACTGCCGCCGTCTGTTGACCTGACTATCTGGTCAAAAACAGAACCTGTACTTGTAGAACTACCTACAGCAATTACTGTACCCGTGGAACTTGCCGCCCAAACATCATTGTGTGTACCTGGTTTTCTTAAATACGTAAATACTGTATTGGTTGATCCTGATTTCTTGTTGAATAATCCATATGCACCTCCTGTAATGAAGTCATCATTATTACCCGGAATCATATCGGTTGTATAGTACGTACTCGTCCATGGCTGTGATGAAACAGGTGCCAGGAATTCAAGCGAATCCCATGATACTCCCATGTTTGTTGTTTTATAAACATAGAAACTGTGACCTGTTAAATAAACATTGCCTGAAATTGTAGGAGGTGCTGCAGGTACAACAATAATATTATCTAAGAATAAATTATTTCCATAAGCTGTATTTCCTTTGAAACTTATCTTGTTTGTACCTACAGGTAACGCAAACCATTTAGTTGCCCATTGTGCTGATGTCGGTACAAAAGAGGTTGTTACTACTCCACCTGTGTTTAGAGGACCTGCTACACCACCTGCAAGGTTAATAAGTAACGTCCAGGTTGCCCCATCATCCGTGGATGTCAAAATATCTAAATTATCATTTTCAGTTGAATAAGTTGCATACGCATGATCAAATTTTATTGAATCACCGGCTACAGAAGGTGCTGTAAGTGTTTTAGATATTAATTCTTGTGAACCAGTTTGTACACCATAAAAGTATGCTCTGGTTGAACCTGTTCCCGCACCATATCCGCTTGCTAAAGCACTTCTGCTCCAAATTACTGGTGTAGCAGCTACTAATGACCAGCCATCAGGAGGAAATGTTGATAATTCAAAATCCTGTTCAAGTTTTGCATTAGATATTATACTTGTTTTCGTATCTATATCATAAAATGTCGTTGAAGCTGCTAAGCCCAAGTTTGCAGGTGTTGTCCATGTTAATCCTGCGTCCGTTGTTACTCTGAATGCTGATGATGATCCTGATACGTAACCAGTATTTGCATCCTGGAATACAATCCTGTATAATGTTGCAGAGGCACCCGTTGAAACAGCTGCCCAGCTTGCACCGCCGTCCGTTGACCTTCTGACATTTCCGGAAGTCGAAGCAACAATAATATTCAATGAGTCAAAAGCATGAATATCATAAGCAGTACCGCCTGCTGTTGTTACTCCCGTCCAGCTCATACCGCCGTCTATTGTGCGGAAGACATAAGGTGCACTCGTTGCACAGGCATATCCTAAAGTGCTGTTAACAAACGAAGCAAAATAGAATGTACCCGTAACGTAAGGCGTTATGTTTGTTGTATCCCAGTTCGTTCCGCCGTTTGTTGTTCTCCAAATACCATTTGTACCTGAGGTCGAATTGGCTGAACCTAATGTTAATCCCGTGCTCTGATTAAAGAAATGAGCGTTGTAAATGTTTGTATTCTGACCCGAAGTTCCGAATCGACCGTGTGCTGCATGCGTCCATGTCCAGCTCGTACCGGCATTCGTAGTCTTCATAAAAGTACCCGCGTAACCAACTGCGTACCAGTTGTTTGCGTCCCAGTATTTTACCCAGCGTAATGTGTTGCCTTGTGGTGTAGGCTGCGACCATGACCAAGGTCCGGTCTGTGCAAATCCCTCAAAGCTAATGCTGACAAAGATAGCCAGCATTAAGAAAGCGAATAGTTTTCTCATTGCAATTATTATTTAGTTAATAAAAAGTGTTTTTGTTGTAACCCTTATTTTAATATCAAAACAATTTTAAGACATTTTAACCTTAAAAGCAATAGAATAAGAACTATTCTCAAAATCAGCTGTTTATGGACAAATCATAAATATTGCTTAAGGACTTGAATAAAATTCTTTTATAATATATTTTTGTATTCTATGCGGGAATAGCTCAGTTGGTAGAGCGCAACCTTGCCAAGGTTGATGTCGCGGGTTCGAGTCCCGTTTCCCGCTCTTTGCGTTTTAAATGGTGTCGTTCTTTTTAAATGTACAAATTATTGGTGTCGTACCCAAGTGGCTTAAGGGAGCAGTCTGCAAAACTGTTATGCATCGGTTCGAATCCGATCGACACCTCAAATCAAATCACCGATCGACACCTCAATGTCATTTTAATT
>JBHELA010000022.1:0-3371 GCA_041859005.1 Ignavibacteria bacterium | reverse complement strand
TTAAGAATAATAATATTCCTGCTTTCATAAATAGAATGTTAGAACTTATAAATTCTGCTGGTTGTATCTACCCATGAAAGGAAATTAATTCCACCTACACCGGCATTTCCCTGAATTGAGACCCTGGCATTTGTAGTATCAAAGATCTGAGCAGGACTATGGGAAGTATCACTTCCATACTTACCCATTCCGAATACTGAACCGGCTATATATGGAAGCCTGATGTAAGCACTTGTGATAGTATAGAATCCGTTCGCCGGTACAATTATCTTATAATCAGCAACCAATTTACCGCTTTCTATCTTAGGAATAAGTTTGGAACTTGCAGAAGCATTACTAACAGGAGGCCATTGAGCAAATGCTGAAATGTTGTAATAACCTTTTGATGTATCAGCAAATTTGTAGTAACCTGTTGTATCAGGAAATGTAACACGACCGTTAATTGATAACTGGTCATAAGTCGGATTTGTAGGTGCGACAGTAGTATCACTGCTGCAACTATATGCAATAGATAATAATGAAACAAGAACCACGCCAAACGCGAGGTTTGATAATAGCTTTCTCACAGAAATTTCTCCTTTTCTTTTTAAATATTTGGGAATATTTAAAATGAAAACACATAATCAGTCTAAAAAGTTAAGTTATGCGAGAGAAATTTTATCTTTAATTGTTAAAACTCCTTCCCAAAAGAATCTCGGGAAGGAGAGAGTAAAAATCTTTATTTAACTAACGTCATACGTTTTGTCTCGGTGAAATCACCTGAATGCAATCTGTAAAAATAAACACCGCTTGGAAAATCTGACGCGTTCCAGTCAACGGAGTATGTTCCGGGCTTCAGCGATTCATTCACTAGTGTTGCGATTTCTTTGCCGAGCATGTCGAATATTTTTATTGTTGCGATTCCGTTTTTCGGAAGAGAGAATTTTATATTTGTTCTCGGATTAAATGGGTTAGGATAATTTTGACTTAAAGAAAATGCCGAGGGGATTTCCGTTGAGATGTTCTGAATGCCAATGATTTCCGTATAAGAGCGGCGCCATATTGAATTCCCCTTTGTTCCCGCAAATATATAATTATTTACAATAAGAAATGAATTTATGCCTTCCGGGACATTGAACCCTTGGTTTTTTTGAATCCAGTTTTGACCATTATTTGTTGAAAGCCAGACACCATCATATCTAGTGCCTGCAAAGATAATATTTCCGCTTATTGTAATCGAAGAAACCCATTTATCATTTAAAGTTGTTTGTGTCCAGTTGGTACCGTTATTTGTGGAAAACCAAATACCTGAACTGTCTGTACCTGCATAAACATTGTTACCGTTTATAGCTAGAGAAGAAACGCGTTTATTCAAAGCCGTTTGTGACCAACTTATGCCATTATTTGTCGAGAGATATACTCCGCCTGTGTTTGCAAAGCCATCCCACGCACCTGTAAAAATATTATTTCCGCTTACAGCTAAAGAATTAACAAAATTATTATTCAATGAAGATTGTGTCCAATTCTGTCCATTATTAGATGAGATATAAATACCTTTATAAAAATATGAGACTGCATAAATAAAATTGCCGAATGTTTCAAGTTCAGCTATTCTTTCTGTTAACGTTGTCTGTATCCAATTTTGTCCATTATTTGATGAGTAATACACTCCATAACTTGATCCGGCAAAAACTATATTTCCAGACACACATAATGCTTCAACAGTTCCATCATTAGGAAACGATGTTTTTACCCAATTAGAACCATTATTAGTGGATAAATATACCCCATTCTCATCTCCTGCAAATATATTATTTCCTAAACTCACAGGTTCAGAAACATAACTACCAGGAAAAGGTATTTGCGACCAGGTTTGTCCGTTATTTGTTGAATAATAAATGCCATAAGAATCAGTCCCTGCAAAAATATTATTACCGCTAATGGCAAGGGAATGAATATCTTTATTATTCAAAACCGTTGGTGACCATGATTGTCCGTTATTTGTAGAGATATAGACGCCGCTGTCACTTGTACCTGCAAATATTTTATTTCCGCTTATGGCAAGAGAAGGAATAGATTTATTGTTTAAAGCAGTTTGAATCCAGTTTTGTCCGTTATTCGTGGAGAGATAGACGCCTGAAAAATGAGTACCTGCAAATATATTATTTCCGTTTATGGCAAAGGAAGAAACATAATTATTGTTAAACTCAGTTTTTGTCCAATTTTGTCCGTTGTTTGTGGAGAGATAGACACCACTATCGTTTGTCCCTGCAAATATATTATTTCCGCTAATGGCAAGTCTCCAAACAGATTTATTGTTCAAACCCAACTGTATCCAGTTTTGTCCATTATTTGTGGATTGCCAAATGCCGCCTGAATCGGAAGGATAATTAATTGTGCCTGCGAAAATTTGATTACCGTTTATCGCAAGACTACCAATAGATGCTTTACGTTTAAAGGAAGTTTGCATAAAGCTTTGTCCGTTATTTGTGGAGTGTATAATTGAACCCACACCGGGACCATTTTCATAAGTAGTAGCGAATATATTATTCCCGGATACGGCAAGATCTCTAATTTCAGGATTGTTAATAATATGTTTCCAGTTTTGTCCATTATTTGTTGACATAAACGCGCCATATCTTGTCCCTGCAAAGATATTATTTCCGCTTATGGCAAGGGAAAAAACATCTCCTCCGTTGATGCCGTCGCATTGCTGCCACTGAGTGAAAGAATTTTGGATTAAGAATGAAGAATTCAGAAGAACGAAAAGTAATGCGAAGATTGTAATTTTTGTTTTCATAAGGTTTTTGTTTTTAAACAACGGTTTGTATAATGTATTCAATTTTATTAATAATATCAATTTTCAAATTCACTCCTTCCCAAAAATATTTTGGGAAGGAGTGAGGGAGTAACTATGAAATAATTTCTAATCTGTTGGTGTCGGCGGTACGGGTGGCTTTTCTTTATGCCTCACGCCAAGATCAATGATTTCTCTCGCGGCAAAATAAGAATTATAGTAATTCACGTGAGTTGTAATGAACTGCTTTACGAGTCCGTCCATAATAAGTAATATATCCTTTGCTTCTTTAAACTTATCAACTAATTGTTCAGAAGCAGATTTTCTTTCCACGATAGCAGCCCTTGGATTTTGAACGGCATCTTTAAAAGCTTTAATCTTTAATTTGAAATCTTCCAGTTCATCGGGTTTAATACCATATCTTTCCAGTTCCCCTATTATCGGCTCGACCTCATTAACAACGGATTCGCATTTTGAATATGAATCCTGATCGCGTGCTTTAAGCAAATCGGTTCTTGAATAATTTATATTTTCAAGAAGCGGCAGATTTTTCACAACACGGGCATAGGCGGAAGCCGCACCAATTATTATCACG
>JBHELA010000241.1:0-5071 GCA_041859005.1 Ignavibacteria bacterium | reverse complement strand
TCCCCCTCTCAAATCGAAAAGCTTTGCAACATACTAAAATGCCTCCCCAACGACTTATTCCTCTGGATACCCGGCAAGGACGAAACCGCAACGGAACGCCATCCCCTCTGGAAAATCCGTGAGAAAGAAATAAAATCCGTCGCCGAACTCGGCAATGAAATCCACGCCGAAAAATTCCCCGAATTCTTCGAAAAGGTAAAACAGCTTGAAGAAGGCATGAAGGGTTGATTTATCCTTCTCAAGCAGAGCTTGGAATTAAAGAATAAATTGTTAATCATTTAAAATTATATGAATAAGAAAATGAGTAATGACAAGAGAGAAATGGTAGATAAGACGGAGGCGTTTATGTTTAAAATTAATATGGAATTGCTGATAATACGGGCATTATGTTTGAAGTAAGGGGGACATTTAGTTAGGGATAACAGAAGAAGTTTTTCACTGCAAAGGGAATGGGGAAGATTAGTTAGCAATTCTGTTTTCAACACATAGAACTTAGGCCAATTAGAGATAGGAATAAATACTTCACAGAATAGGTTTTAGCATTTGCAAAATTGAGAATATTTAATAACACTTTTTAACACTTTATAACATTGATAAAGAATTTTTAGATTTCTACTTTTGTACATACTTTATTAAGATATCACAAAATTATGGATTGGTCAAAACTATTATCTAATGAAAGGTTAAAAGATACAAAACCTTATCAAGATAGGTTGTTTTCTGACGGTAGGAATGATTTTGAGAGTGATTACGGAAGGGTAGTGTTTTCACCCGGGATTAGACGTATGCACGACAAAACACAAGTTTTCCCTCTAATTAGTGATGACAACATTCATACCAGATTAACACATTCTTTAGAAGTTTCTACTATCGCTTATTCGCTTGGAATTAATCTTTGTTCTAATGAAGAATTCAAAAAGAAAGCGAAGTTACAGACGGAAAATAATTTATTTCGAATTATTCCAACTATTTTAAAAACTGTTTCTTTATGTCACGATATTGGTAACCCACCGTTTGGGCATTATGGAGAAAAAGTGATCTCGGATTTTTTCAATGACTTTCTAGATGAAAAGGAGGAAATTAATAAAAAGAAGGTGGCTTCTCTGAATCTTTCAACTGAAGAAATTGAAGATTTAATAAATTTTGATGGTAATGCACAGGGTTTCCGGGTCTTATCGTCTTTGCAAACACTACAAGATCCTTATGGATTAAATTTAACAATCGCGTCATTATCATCATATTTAAAATATACAAAACTTGCAGGAGAAGAATTATCAGATAGTAATGATAAGATAGGTGTTTTTCAAACAGAGAAAGAAAAATTATTAAAAATAAGGGATATAACAGGTTTAGGGACCAAGAAACATCCCTTAGCATATCTCATGGAAGCTGCCGACAACATTTGTTATTTAGTAATGGATATCGAAGACGGATATAATAAACGTTATTTTACATTTGATTTTCTTTTAAAACAACTGAAGAAGAATGCAGGTATTTCTGATTTAGTTCAAAATTATGAAGAAAACGATATGAAAATAATTGATGAAATGGGATTAAATGTTGATAATTCTAAAATGGTTCAATTTAGAGTTTATTTATTAAAACATCTTGTAGAAAATGCTATAAATAAATTTATGGATATGTATGATGATATAACAGAAGGGAAATTTAATGATGAATTAATATCGAAGAAAAATGATCCTTTGCCAAAAGCGTTAAATAATTTTTGTATTGATCACATAATTAAAAACAAAGAAGTTGTTTCGTTAGAAGTTAGCGGTGAAACTATTTTAAGAAATTTATTGTGTTACTTTATAAAGGGATTAATAGAATACAAACCAGTTGCCGAAAAGAAAGCAAAGATTGATGCCGACAAAAAAGCAAAAAGAACACCAACTGAAGCTTTAGACAGAAAAGAAGAGTTTATTATAAAAAGAGGCGGAAAAATCGAGGGGTTAATAAGCCGAGGGTTTATAAATGCAATTTTAATAGCCCAAGGAAAGAAAGAAATTTTTGAGCTTAGTAATTATTGCATTATGAGGTTGGTAATAGATTACATATCAGGAATGACTGATACCTACGCATTAAATTTGTATAGGAAAATAAATGGGATAAAGATTGGATAACAAACCAGTATATAATATAGATTTGTTAGAAGAAGAATTTTCCGAATTTCTATATAACCATGTTTTTAAATCTGACGAAGAGGCACAATTTATTTATAAGATTGCAGAAAAATCGGACTTATTGATATTTGGTGGACTAATAAAAGATTTTTTAATTGCAAAAAGATATGAAAATTCCAATAAGGATTTTAAATATAAAGATGTTGATATTGTTTTAACAAATTTCGATCAAGATATTTCTGATTATTTAAAGAAATATTTAATAAAGAGAAATTCTATCGGAGGTTTCAAATTAGAAATCAATAAAAACAAATATGATATCTGGCATTTTGAAAACACATGGGGTTTAAAATATTATCCCCAGTTAGATTTTAAAAACAAAGAAAACTTAATTAACTCCTCCTTTTTTAATAGTACTGCCATAATTTATTCTATTAAAGAGAATAAATTCATATATAATGATTTCTTCTTGAAGTTTTATAATAAAATGATATTAGATATTGTTTTCGAAGTTAATCCTTATCCTGAGTTATGTATTTTAAAAACTCTTGAATATTATGATTATTATAATAAGCACGATATTAAGATATCACAAAAATTAAGAAACTATGTTGAAAGTAATTTTGAAAAGCAGTTTAATAAATTAGAGAATACCCAATACAATTATTATGGTAACGTTAAATATGACAAGAAATATATAAAATACTTTTATAGTAAATTGAAAGATATTACCATAGAGAAAGAAAAGGAGAAAAAGATAGATAGAGTAATCTCCCACACAAGTAAGATGCAAATTCCAACTTAAATTTAATAATAGTTGTTATTTTGGATATATTTCAATAATTACTTCAAAAACGTGATCACCTTTTGTTCTAGTGCCACTTAAATCATTAATTATCTTTTCAGGGTCTTCAATTGCTTTCTGTGGGTTATAAATAAAGCCTATTAATGTTCCGCAATGAGGGTGTGAATGATAACTTTCAATATCAATTTTTAATTGATCAACAATTTCCAAAGTTTTTCTTTTCTCAAAAATAATTTTAAGTTCAATTACGATTCTAGCAGATGGAATTACTAAGTCAATCCTCTTTTCACCTTTTGCAATTTCTATAGTATGAGATTCTTTTATAATATCCGGTAATTGTGATTTCAAAATACAATGAAGCAAATCTTGCATATCATATTCATCTTCAATCTTAAATGGTATTTTGTTTTGCCTTCTTTCAGAAAGTATTTTGGCAGATGTGTCAAACATTCTAATTGCTTGTTTTGCTTTCTCAATAGAACTTATAGAATGTGAGGCTTCGCTTTTATTTACCACGCTGTCAGGATTATTTTTTAAATATTCTAATCGCCCTAAAATTTTTACTAAATATTTCTTGCTTTGGGTTAATGCTGTAAAAGTATCTACCTTTACAAAATACTCGCAAGGATCATTATACTCTAATATACTATCAATATATCTATGATGACCAGGATCGGCTAAATTTAAACTGTTTAAAATGGGTCTGATTAAAACCTCATATTTAAATTCAATTTCTTCTTTCTCGGTTTCATTTAATGGGCCTATTGTATTCATTTTATTCCATGCAGGAACAATAATTTTTTGATATTCCCTTACATCATCAATTGCTTTTTCAATGTTTATTTTCATATTTTAACTTGAATAATATTTTACGACTTAGAAATATCTATATTTTCTCTTTTTATGGTATTAAAAATGATTTTTCCTTTCCTCATTGATGCATTATCAGCATAAATATCCCAATAGAGATTATATTCTTTCGTTTCAAGATGATATAAAAAGCCTTCTAAAAGAGTTATTTCTTTTAGATGTTGTTTCATTTGTGGAAGTATGGGTTCGAATCTTTTAGGGCCAGAAGGATAAAATCCGAAAGAAGTGCTGCCCTTCACTTCGTCACGCTTCGAATTATCAATGTGGATTTTAATATAATCCATATTTTCAATTTTTTCTTTAGGAAAATCAACATACTCACCAACCTTTAATAATTGTGATGGTATCAAAAGATAAGAGTGTACATATTTAGCGTAAACAGAACCTTTATTCCTTGCATATACATCTAACACATTATGATAATATATTTCATTTCTATTGTCCAAAATTGTAGTCATAGGTATTCCACCGATAGTATTGTTTTTCTTATTTCTTTTTTCAATAATAATATTAAATTCTAACTCTATGACGGGATTTTTGGAACGGTTCATTATGTCTCTTATTTCATAGTCGTCCATTGGAACAGATTGAAAGTTATGTCTTTTATAATATCGGTGATCCATTGCCTGATGAGCTGTATTGCTTTGCTCAATTTCTACTGCATATATTAATGCATCATCATTAATTCTTACAGGTTCAATCTTTAAGTTTTCAATTCTTGGTTTTATATTATTTATAATATGCTCAAGCCTTTCCTTCGACATATCTGAACGTTTTATCGGGTCGATTTTTTCAGGTAAATGTTTTTTATCTTTTGCATCGAATTCTTTTATACCGTATATAATTGTTCCACCAGTAGAATTTGCAAATGATGAAACATCTTTAGTTATTTCAGAATGATTTACTAACGCTTTAGCACCTTTATATTCAAGTGTGAGATTCTCTTCAATTTTGTCTTCTATCATTGACTGAATAACATCTTTGTTCCATTCTTTAGCGTTCATATTATTTTTTTCCTTTCTTCTTAGTGGTGAACATGGGTTCGGTGTATTTCTTGTATAGGTCGAAGAGGAATTCGAGGCGGGAGAGTTCGTTTGGGAATGGCTGTGGACGATAGCAGAGGTCAACGGCTTTGTCGAGTTTGTTGTGTGCGTCAACGAGTTTTTTGGGCATTGCGAGCGGGTCGTAGAGGTCGGCGAGGGATTCGTTTTTGAATTCTTCGCGAACTGCTAACAGGTTTTCGACTGCTTCTGCAACTCTTTTAATCTTT
>JBHELA010000226.1:0-4690 GCA_041859005.1 Ignavibacteria bacterium | reverse complement strand
CATCGTATCGGGTACGCTTGGACTGATAACCAATTCAAACTTTAAGATAAGCACAAGCAAGGACAGTCTTTTAAACAGTGACGCGGCATACGATTACAGCTTTTCGGCAAACCCAATAATAAAATTCGATGCATCGTTTCTGCCATCCTCAAGCACGTTTAACGGTAACGCCTTCTTTTCGCAATCGGGTACAAACAAAACCGTAAACATGTTTTTAATTCCGGGATTAGGTACTCTTAATTTACCAGCATATATAGCAAACCTGACGGGTTTCCCACAGGACTTATGGATAGTGAATTACAAACTTGACAGCGGGGGTTCGACAAAGAATTTTATAGCGGGAACGGTTGTAAAGAGTAATCAGAATATGGGTATAAGCTTTCTTAGTTTGTCTAGTAAAGCGATTAACATTTCGAAATATTAACAATGCAAATAAAATTTTAAAGGGGGTAAGCATAATGTTTATCCCCTTTTTTGTTTTATATTTTACATTTTAATTAATTAAATTAATTGAAATTTCGATAACAATGGAATCAATAAAAGAAATATATAAAATAGGATACGGGCCTTCCAGCAGCCATACAATGGGTCCCCGCAAAGCAGCTGAACAATTTAAAGAAAGAACCTTAAATGCTATTTCGTACCGAATTATACTTTATGGAAGTTTAGCTGCAACAGGCAAGGGACACATGACAGATAAAGCCATACTTGATGCATTAAATCCAACAAATGTAGAAATAGTATGGGAGCCGACAAAGTTTTTGTCATATCATCCGAATGCGATGAGGTTTGAGGCGTTAGACTTAGCGGGCAAGCCTTATGAAGAGTGGACTGTTTATAGTGTCGGAGGAGGAAAAATAACTGACGGTAAAAAGGAAAATGAAGCAAAGAACATATATGACATGACTTTTATCTCTGACATACTTACATGGACACAAAAAACCGGACGATCATTCTGGGAATATGCCGAAATGATTGAGGGACCGGAAATATATGACCACCTGAAGAAAGTCTGGGATATGATGCAGAAAACTATTAAGCGTGGATTAGAGGCAGAAGGCGTATTACCCGGAGGTTTAAACCTCACAAGAAAAGCTGCAAGCTATTACATAAAATCAAAAAGTTTCAGCGGTTCGCTAAAGAAGAAAACACTAACATTTTCATACGCTCTTGCTGTTTCAGAGGAAAACGCTTCCGGGGGGAAGGTTGTGACAGCTCCGACATGCGGTTCGGCGGGTGTCGTGCCGGCAGTACTATACAGAATGAGGGAGAGTCTTGATTTTTCAGACAAGAAAATAATACGTGCATTACTAACTGCCGGATTGTTTGGAAATGTAGTTAAAGAAAATGCTTCAATATCAGGAGCGGAAGTTGGATGCCAAGGGGAGGTCGGAACGGCTTGTGCAATGGCAGCGGCTGCAGCGACACAGCTTCTCGGAGGCACTCCTCAACAGATAGAGTATGCGGCGGAGATGGGAATTGAACATCATCTTGGTTTAACCTGTGATCCGATCGGCGGCCTTGTACAGGCTCCCTGCATTGAACGAAATGCATTTGCCGCAGAGAAGGCATTAAATGCAGCGACATATGCTTTATTAAGCGACGGAAGACATCTTGTTAGTTTTGATAAAATTGTAAAGACAATGAATCAAACCGGTCATGACATACCGAGTATTTACAAAGAGACCTCTGAGGGCGGAATGGCTTTGATACAGCTTTAGAACCGGTTAAAAGAACGTTTGGAAATATATTGCATTAATCTTACCCTCTTTTTTATTAAGTAAGTTTATTTTATTAATGTCATCATCTTTGTTTGGGAGTAATCACCTGCAATAAAATGATAGAAATAAACTCCACTGTTGTAGTTTAAACCATTAAATGAAACCTCGTAAGTTCCTGCTTGCTGTACCCTGTTTACAAGGGTTTCGACTTCACGACCAAGGGCATCCAGTACATTAAGTTTAACGTGTAATTGTCTTGGCAGTCCATAGCGAATGCTTGTCACCGGATTGAAAGGATTTGGATAATTCTGGGATAGTATAAAATCTTTTGGGACAGGGGTATTCAACGCTGTTATACAAACCAAACTTCCGCTGTACTCCCAGACTCCTCTACCGTGAGTTGCGATACGCAGTTTATTCTGTGCTTTGTTGTAATCTAAATGCATAGCAACAGTATTTGGCAATCCGTTAGCAAGCTCACTCCATGTATTGCCATAATTATCAGAGATAAAAACTCCCACATCTGTTGCTGCAAAAAGTATGCTTGTAGAAATACCCGGATAATAGAACATGCCATCGTTGACAGGTGTATCAGGAAGGTTTCCCGATATATTTATCCAATTTAGGCCAGCATTGGTTGTCTTGTATACATGTCCTCCGCCAAAGCCGCTGTATGTTATTAATCCGACATCAGAAGAATCGGGATGAACTGTTATGCTTGTAATTATTCTGCCGGGAAGACCTGAGGAGACAATGGTAAATGTTTTTCCGCCGTCATTTGATTTATATACGCTTGATGTGATTGTTGTATAAATAATGTTAGGTCTTGATGGGGAAACAGCAAGCTCCCTTAGTGTGCCGGAAGTACCTGAAGAAATCCCCGACCATGAATCTCCATAGTTGGTCGATTTAAATACTCTCTGTCTTGCCGTATAAAATACACCTGTTGAATCAGGGTGCGCTATAATAGGAGCTATCCATGCAGCCGTTCCTGATAAGCCGGTAGTATCAAGCTGCCATGTAGAACCTCCGTTTATAGACCTTCGAAGCAAATTAAACTGATTTTCTGTAATTATATAATTATTAAATTTGGAATCAAAGCATGCCTCTCCACCGTCACCTCCAAAAATCTGAACTGTCCATATTTGTGACCCCTGAGTCTGCTGCACACCGTTGTCCTGAGTACCGCCCAATATATGAGATGCATTTGCGGGATCAGATGTAACCCTGTAAAACTGTGCAAGATTGAGTGTTGCATTTAAGTTTATCCAGTTTGTACCACGATTTGAAGAATAATACACCCCTCCATCGTTTGCGCATATAAGTTTTTCAGGATCGTTTGGATGGAAATCCATGTTATGATGATCAACATGAACAGGACCGGCCGATGTATTAGTTATCTTTGTAAAACTGCTTCCGTTGGTTGTACGCCATAAGTCAACAAGTCCAACATATGCATAGTCAGCATCAAACGGATTCACCTGTATATAAAAATCATACCACCCCTGTGTTGTGCTGGTAAAGCTATTCTGAAGAAGCGTAAATGTTAGCCCTGAATCTGTTGACTTATAAACACTTACAACGTTTCCCGATGTTACATACACAGAAGCATAAATCACTTCAGGAAAAGATTTGCACAACGCAAGGTGATTACGTGTACCAAGAGTAAAGGGCGTGTATTGAGTAAATGTGTTTCCTCCGTCTGTCGATATTCGGTATCCGCTTCCTTGTCCAATAATATATGCCCGTGTACCGTCAGGAGAAAAGACTATGTCATCACATCTTCCAGAGATTACGATCGACCAGCTATGTCCTGAATCAGTGCTTTTATACAAACCTGAAGTGCCAAGTGCAGCAAAAAGAATGCTAGGGTTTCCCGGTTTGACAACCAAACGCGAAAAGTATGTCATTTCAGGCAGACCGATTTTAAAGTTATCCCAGGTTTCTCCTCCGTCTGTTGATTTCAGCAAGCCTGCACCGTAGTAAGAATAAGTAAAGTATGTTGCCTCACCTGTTCCATAATAAATTATCTGCGGATTTTGAGGATCAATTGCAAGTGCTCCGGATGATAATGATATTTCATAATCTGATTTTGCTATCCAGTTTAGCCCTCCGTTTGTAGTTTTCCATATTCCTCCGTTGGCAGCACCAAGATAAATAATATCAGGATTAACAGGATTATACTTTACAGTAGCAACCCGCGAAGAAACGTTTCCATAGTACGTATTAACTGCCGGTGTAGGACCTATACTTATCCAGTTGGCGGACTTATTAAAGTATCCTGAAGACTGACGCAGAGCGCTCTTTTGTTTCTGTGCCTTTTTATAAGCATCATTAGGAATATAATTCAAAGGAAACATCCTTTGTTCGTAAAACCATTTTTCCCTCTGGAAAGATTTCCTTGAGGTGATTTCATGAGGTGCATTGTCATAGATGTTTTCAGCATCCTGGGAAAAAGCAGTCATAAAATTTAATAAAAATAAGACAACACAAATATTTTTCACAATATTTCTTAAGACAAACAATTTAATTAGAATTCCTCAATGAGAACTTACTGTTTCTGAATTGGTTTTTCAACAACATATTTAGAAAATATTTTCTGTAAAGACAGAATATTATAAGTTAATAAATGAACCGGGGGAGAATCAGAACAGAAAGAAGAACATTATTATAATAACTATAATGCTGAGGACAGGAGAAAGAGAAATGATTATTGCGATCTTGTACAATTTAAATGCATAAAATATCCAACTAAAATTTGATAATCCGCACATCACAGGAAAAGAAACAATACTATAAAAGAATGCTACAACAGACGGGTTTTCGGTAGAACCGGGAGCGTCGAACAGCATTACAGACATCATTGCAACCCAAACGCCCGGTGTTATTGCAAGTGCAAATATAATCGTTGCGGATATCAGTGTGATAAGCGCTCCTTTATGCTTCGAGTATGCTTTGTTGTCTGTTTC
>JBHELA010000052.1:0-25145 GCA_041859005.1 Ignavibacteria bacterium | reverse complement strand
GTAATCACCGCAATATGTACCGTAATCAATCTTATTCCAATTAACTCCTCTGTTTGTTGTTTTAAACATTTCAGTCCAGCTAAATGCATATACTATATTTGAATCTACTTTAATAACCCTTAAGAATGAATAATTGGAATTTGGAGTTGTAAATGTGTAGTTGATATACCAATTATCTCCACCGTTTGTAGTTCTTAAAATGTATTCCTGAAGCAGTGAATTAGAATTTGTCACCGCAAACCCCGTCAAACTATCAAGAAAAGTAATATCCTTAATCGTGCTTCCGTTCAAATTCGGCAACCATTGCTGATACCAGCCGGACGTGTTTCTGTCCTGAAAACCGGCGGACGAAAAGAAAAGTATAAATACAAGCAATATCAGTCCATCAAGTACTCGTGAAACAGTTTTTTGATGCTTCATAATCTATCGAATAAATTAATCAATATTATTACACAAATAAAATATATAATATCATCGTTAATTAAAATCTTATTATAAGTATAACACATCTGAACTTAAAATTTAACGCATCCGAACCCCAATAGCCGCATAAATCCCACAAAAAAAAGGGGGCAGAAATCGAAAGAACTTTTTGAATACAATACCTTTTTTTGATTCATTATAAGAAAATCATAGTAAAACACTTCTTATTAATACCCTTTTAAACACTGCCTTTTAAGGTATTCTATATCATTTCCCCTTACTTTTTATTCCCTTTTATTTACACACTTTTTAGAACGCTTATTATTTTATGTAGAGCATTTTGCGTGAAGGGGTGAAGTATGTCTTGCCGTTGTTTTTTTCGCGTGCTTCGAGACGGTAGAAATAGACGCCGCTTGGGAGGCTGAGTCGGGCGAAGTCTGTTATTTTAAACCTGTGCAAACCGGAGTAAAGGAGCATGTCGTAGATAACCCAGAAGACAGTCCTGCCGGATATATCTGTTATTTTCATCCTTAAGTATGAGCCCTTTGGCAATCATTTCACCATAATCATCCTCTTCGTATCAACTGCTTTCCCGTCTATTATCAAAGAATCTTTAAAAATAAATCATACCCATAATCTACTTTTCCGCCCATCATAGTCCCTCTGCTGTGTTTTTTCATCGTAAATCTAGTAATTCTCACTAAAATCCCTTTACCGGTATGCTTGTTTCTAATAATAGATTACCGTCAATTTTAGGCTGTTTTAAGTGTGTAAATGCGGTGTTAACAGTGTGCCTTTGCGGTATAAGTGCGCCAAATGTGCGCCACAAGTGCGCTATTTTTGTGATTCTTTTTTCGAAATGGTGTTTTGAGGTGCTATTCCTGAGAACTGTAGTCTGTATGCTATATATTTTAGTCTAATGAGCATATAAAAAGTATTATTAAATATACAAATCTTTTTCATTAAAATCAAGTGCAATTTGTAAATCTCCCCGCTTAACGCATTGTGTATTAAATCATGAATACAATTTGAAAATCAGCGGTCATCGGTTTTATCAGCGAAAATCTGTGTTCTATTTACAATCAAAATTATTTTGAACATGTTAATTTATATTTACTCACATTTCCATCAATCAAATCCTTGCCCTTTTTCTGTATCAAAAAATCATCAGGGGGATTTATTTCATAATTGATTAATATCCTTAAAAATATTATATTTATTCTTTCCAAATTTTAAACAATAGAGGTTACATTTGATTAAAGTAATTATTCAGGACACAGAGTCTCTTGACAAAGCTCTTAAAAGATTCAAAAAGAAATATGAAAAAGCCGGGATACTAAAAGAATTCAGAAGAAGACAGTTTTTCGTTAAACCTTCTGTCGATAAGAAAATGAACAAGGAACGCGCTATCAGAAAATCCAAGAGAATAGTAGAAGAAGAAAATACATAATAAGTTCTTTACCTTATTTAAATAATAGTTTTACAAATTCCCGCATACAGTTTTGTATGTGGGTTTTCTTTTTTAAATATTCCTTTATTATTGTTTATTAAAACAGTAACTTACATTAAATAAATTTTGTTGCTATGGAAAAGACAAAACTTCATATTTACATAACACCTATTCAGATTTCTAAACGAGTTAAACAGCTCGCTGCTAAGATTAATAAGGATTACGAACATAAGATACCAATTTTTATCGGTGTTCTTAACGGTGCTTTCCTTTTTATGTCCGACCTTATCAGAGAAATTAAAGTTAATTGTGAAATTGATTTTCTAAAACTTTCCAGCTACGGCGACAGCAAGATTTCTTCAGGGCAGGTCAAGACTTTGAAAGAACTTAATTGCGAACTTAAAGGCAGAGATGTTATTATCGTTGAAGATATTATTGATTCAGGTCTCTCAATGGATTTTATTCTTAAAACAATCAAATCTCAAAAACCTGAATCCGTTAAGATTGCGAGTCTGTTAATTAAAAAAGGTACACCTAAATTCAACTTTAAAATCGATTACCTTGGTTTTGAAATTGAGAATAAGTTCGTTGTTGGTTATGGCCTCGATTTTGCCCAGAAATACAGGAATTTAAAAGGAATTTATGTGTTATAAATATTAAATTTTAACGAATGGCACAAACGAATAAAGATAATAAAAACGAAGATTTTAACTGGAACAGAGTATTTAAAATTGTACTTGGCTGGTCAGCTATCCTTGTAGGTTTTTTCCTGATTATGATTTATACCAAAAGCAGCGATCCGAAAACCAATGAAGTTACTTTCGACCAGTACCAAAAATTACTAACCGAACAAAAAATTGAATCTGCTGTTATTAAGAAGGCAGAAAATAATTATGAGTTTATCGGTAAACTTAAAGCTCCCGAAACTTTAACCATAAGCGGCAAACAGCTTACCGTTGACAGGATTTCTCTTTATCTTCCGTACACTAATACTGACGAAGCCGTTATCAAATCATGGAAAGATAATATCCCTACATATTCTTTTGAAAAAGACGACGGCGGCTGGCTTACTCCCCTGCTTAGTGCCTTGCCATGGATTCTTATTATCGCATTCTGGATTATTCTGATGAGGCGTATGCAGAATGGCGGAGGAGGTGGTACCAAAGGTATTTTCTCATTCGGTAAGTCAAAAGCAAAAATGATGTCAGGCACTCAGATGAAGGTTACTTTTGCTGATGTTGCAGGTGCCGATGAGGCTAAACAGGAGCTTTCCGAAATAATCGAGTTCTTAAAAAGTCCCGGAAAGTTTCAGAAGCTTGGCGGTAAGATTCCGCGCGGCGTTCTTTTGCTCGGTCCTCCGGGAACGGGTAAAACTCTGCTTGCACGTGCTGTCGCAGGCGAAGCTGGTGTCCCCTTCTTTTCAATCAGCGGTGCTGACTTTGTCGAAATGTTTGTCGGTGTTGGTGCGTCACGCGTCAGAGACCTGTTCGACCAGGGTAAGAAGAATGCACCTTGTATAATTTTTATAGACGAAATTGATGCTGTCGGTCGTCATAGAGGCGCAGGAGTCGGTGGCGGTCATGATGAACGCGAACAGACCCTTAACCAGCTTCTAATTGAAATGGATGGTTTTGAACAGAACAGCGGTGTTATTATTATCGCTGCTACTAACAGACCCGACATTCTCGACCCCGCTTTGCTCAGACCGGGCAGGTTTGACAGACAGGTTGTTGTTGATAGACCTGACGTAAAAGGGCGTGAAGGTATTCTTAAAGTTCATACAAGAAAGATTCCTCTTGCTAACGATATCAAGATTGATACAATCGCTAAAGGCACTCCGGGATTCTCTGGTGCTGACCTTGCTAATCTTGTCAATGAAGCAGCTTTGCTTGCTGCAAGAAGGAATTCCGATGCAGTAACAATGAAAGACCTCGAGAATGCTAAAGATAAAGTAATGATGGGTACTGAAAGAAGAAGTCTCATAATCTCTGAAAAGGAAAAGAAAACAACGGCTTATCATGAAGCAGGTCACGTTCTTGTTGCTAAATACACTCCAGAAGCAGACCCTGTTCATAAAGTAACTATTATCCCCCGCGGAAGAGCTCTTGGTGTAACAACCTATCTCCCGATGGATGAGAAGCATACATACTCGAAAGAATATCTCGAAGCTATGATTGCTTATGCTATGGGCGGTCGTGCCGCAGAGAAGCTTGTTTTCAATGAATATACAACAGGAGCAAGCAATGATATTGAAAGAGCTACTTCCCTCGCAAGAAAAATGGTATGTGAATTCGGTATGAGCGAAAAGCTTGGACCTATCACTTATGGAAACAAACAGGAAGAAGTTTTCCTTGGAAAAGAATTACACGAACATAAGAATTACAGCGAAACTACACAGATATTAATTGATGATGAAATAAAGAAGATTGTTCAGTCCGGAATGGACAGAGCCATGAAAGTCTTGACTGAAAACATTGACGTACTGCACAGGCTTTCGCTTATTTTACTCGATAGAGAAATTCTTGATTCAGACGAAATCGACAAGGTGATGAAGGGCATAGAATTGCCCCCGGTTGAAAAGGAAGATACTAATGGCTCTGCAAAGAAAGAAATTGAGACAGTAACTGAAGTAAAAGCTCCTGCTGACACTTCTGCGGTTACCAATAACTAACAAATACTTATGATAATAATTATAAAAGCGGGTTCATACTCGCTTTTTTTAATAAATATGACCGGCATTGAACGATAATCTTGATATAAAGAGCGAATTATACCGTAAAGCCATTCATATATTTTCAACCGTTATTCCTGTATTGTATTATTTTACTTCCAAGGATTTTATCTTAAGTTTCGTGGGTATCGGTACAGTACTCATGATTGCTCTGGATATTCTAAAAGCATATACTGTCACGTTTGAAAAATTGTATAAGATGCTCTTTCATTTTATACTTAGGGAAGATGAAAAGGATTACAAAAGAAACCTTTTTACGGGAGGAACATTCTATGCTATCGGAATTTTCCTGGCACTATTGCTCTTTCAGAAAGAAGTTGCCATACTCTCAATTCTGATTATGATTTGGTGTGATACGCTCGCAGCATTGGTTGGCAAGACTTTAGGAAAGAGAAAAATTGTTGGCAATAAAACCCTCGAAGGTAGTATCGCTTTTACATTTACGGGATTTATACTGCTTATTATCTTGCAATATGCTTTTCCTGATTTCAATTATTATAAAGCAGGTTTCATTACAGTTTTGCTTGCAGCAGTTTTCGAACAATTAGGACTTTTTAAAATAAATGACAATCTAAGCCTTCCGCTTTTTTCGGGTTTAGTTTTTATAATTATAAATAATATTATTTAATATGGCTTTAAGATGCGGTATCGTCGGATTACCAAATGTCGGAAAATCAACTTTATTTAATGCTCTCACAGAATCCCAGAATGCTGAGGCTTCCAACTACCCGTTTTGTACTATCGAACCTAATGTTGGAACGATAATCGTTCCCGATAAAAGGATTGATGAGCTTGTTAAGATATTTAATCCCAAGAAAATTGTCCCAAGTACAATTGAGTTTGTTGATATAGCAGGGCTTGTAAAAGGTGCATCCAAAGGAGAAGGACTCGGAAACCAGTTCTTATCTCACATAAGGGAAGTCGAAGTTATTATTCATATTGTGCGTTGTTTCGAGGACAGCAATATCATTCATGTCAGCAATAAAATTGACCCAAAGGATGATATAGAAATAATTGAAACTGAACTTATACTAAAAGACCTCGATACAATTGATAAACGCCTTGAGAAATCGGGAAAAAGTCTGAGAGTAGGAGATAAACGAGTCGCAAGAGAAGTCGAACTTCTTAACGGCTTGAAAGAGCATTTCAGTTCAGGAAGACTTGCAAAATATTATACTGAAAATCTTTCTCCTGAAGACCAGCAGATTATGAGAGAAATGCAGCTCCTTACCGATAAACCTGTTATTTATGTTGCTAATGTTAACGAAAACGAAGTTAACGGAAATCAATATACACAAATAGTCGAAGGTATTGCTCAAAAAGAAGGTGCAAAATTCTTAACCCTTTCTGTAAAAATCGAATCTGAAATCGCCGCGCTCGAGACTATCGAAGAACGAAATGAGTTCTTGCAGGACCTCGGACTTGACGATTCAGGGCTTCACAGGCTCATACATGAAAGCTATGCACGGCTTGGTTTGATAACTTTCTTCACAGCCGGTGAGAAAGAAGTACATGCATGGACTATTGAAAAAGGACTTAAAGCTCCTCAGTCAGCAGGTAAGATTCACACCGACTTCGAAAAAGGATTCATACGTGCAGAAGTTATAAAGTACAAAGACATGGTCGAACTTAAGTCTGAAGCAGCTGTAAAGGAAAAGGGGCTGATGAAAGTGGAAGGTAAAGAATACATCGTAGAAGATGGCGACATCATGTTTTTCAGGTTTAACACTTAGCCTTTATTATAAATTAATGTTTTTCTAATTTTATTATTCATATATTTAACTATATTTTATATAAGTGAAAAAATCACACGGACGCAATATTTTAATTTATTCTTTACTAATTCTGACTTTCTCATTTAGTCCGTCTTATTCTATATTCGCAATTCATGATAGTTCTGAATCAGTAAGCAAATCACTTGCCGGATTATCTTCGATTGACAAAGTTAGATTATTGTCAGATTCCGCGGCAAAATACAGTGATTCTAATTTCTTCAAATCAATAAATTTTGGCGAACTTGCTGTATCATTTTTTGATGACAACACTCCTGATACTTTGAAGATTAAGGTTTATACTCATTTGTTCAGATCAAGTCATATGTTGGGCATTTATGCCAAAGCACTAGGGTATGTTTTCGAAGAATTAAAAATACTTGAAAAAAATTACTCGCTGAATGAAAGTAAAATTGCAACATGCTATGTGAACATCGGAGAAACATACAGAGCAGCAAACGATTATGATAATTCGATTAAGTATCTTACAAAAGCTATAGACATTTGTTTGAAATTAAATAGCGATTCTGGGAATAAAGGACTGGTTAGCGCTTACGAAAGAATGTCGGCAGTTTATTTTGAACTGGCTGTTAATAAGCAGAACGATGCATTTCTCGATAAGTCCAGAGAATTTGCTTTTAAATCAATAGAACTTGCTGACCGATACAAACTCGTTCAGCGTAAGATAAGTAATTGGAACATACTCGGTGCTTGTGAGACGTATAAAAGGAATTTCACTAAAGCTCTTGAATATCTGAAAATGGCTCTTGATGCTTCTCAAACGGAATCCGATTATAACAATCGTATTAATATTGAGGCAAATATCGGCGGATGTTACTTGGAACTTAAAGAATATACAAAAGCTATAGATATTTGCGAAAGTGCTTTCAAAGAAGCAAAAAAACGTGAAATAACGATTTATATTAAAATGACAAGTAAGATTCTTTATGATTCATACAGTAATTTGAATGATTACGAAAAAGCATTCAGCTATCTTATGGAATTCACTAAAGCCAATGATATACTCAGGAATGAGGAAAGAGACAGAACTATATCCATGATTGAACAAAAATCCCTAAATGAGCTCAGGGATAATGAAGTGAAAAAAGGAAAGGAAAGATATATAATTCTGACCGCATCAGGGATTTTGGTTTCTGTGTTAATACTAATCGGATTCCTTATAAGAAATAGAGTTCTTAACAAAATTAACAAACAGTTAAAGGATAATAGTGATTTGATTTTAAAACAAAAATCAAAACTGGAAGAAGTGAATGCATCCCAGAACATGTTCTTTTCTATTCTGTCTCACGACCTCCGTAATCCTTTTAATGGTATTCTGGGCTTCCTTAACATTTTGAAAAATGATTTTGACACTTTAAGCACTGAAGAGAGAAAACAATACATAGATTACGTTAACATTTCCGCTAATCAGGTTTTCAGACTCATTGAAAGACTCCTTGAACTTGCTAGACTTAAAGACGGCAGATATCAATTTAAATTTGAAAATGTTAACATAAACGAAATTACCGAACAGGTTTTGCAGCTTCAACGGACAAATACACTTAATAAGAAAGTAACTCTCGAGAATAATATCAGCAAAGATGTTTTTATATACGCAGATAAGGTTTCAGTAGATACTATTCTTAGGAATCTTACTGATAATGCCATCAAATTCACCCCCGCGGGAGGAAAGGTTTCCCTCGAATCTGAATCCAAAGACGAGAAAGTAGTCATTTACGTAAAAGATAACGGTGTTGGAATGGACAGCGAAGACATGAAAAACATTTTCAGGCTCGATAAGAGAATAACTTCCAAAGGAACCAATGATGAAAAAGGAACAGGACTTGGTCTTTATGTTTGTAAAGAAATGATAGAAAAGATGAATGGAAGTATTAAAGTAGAAAGTGTAATCGGAAAAGGCAGTACTTTCGTTGTTACGTTCCCAAGAAAAGTTTAATTACTGTCAGTTTATGCCTAATAAATTTAGACCGTTTACTGTCAGGAACGTAAATAAATAAGCGATTCCCGAATAAAAAACTATTTGCAGTATAGGTATTCTCCAACCGCCTGTTTCTTTTCGTGTAATTGCAATAGTAGATATACACTGCAACGCAAATACAAAAAACACAATCAATCCTGTTGTAGTAGCCGTAGTAAACAGTGGTCTTCCCGTTCCTCCGTATTTAGCTTCACGCATTGCATTAACAAGTGATTCATTAATATTATCACCATCCCCCGTTATCTTGAATATAAGTGCCAGAGAACTTACAAATACCTCTCGTGCGGCAAATGTAGCTATCAAAGAAACTCCTACCCTCCAGTCTAATCCGAGAGGTTTCATTACAGGTTCAATAAATTTCCCTATTTCTGAAGCATAAGAATTCGCAATTCTGTCTGAGTCAATTAATTCCTGAATTTGCTCGGTGCTTAAATTTTCACCGTTAGGTACAATGGGATTATTATTTGGAAAATATGTTAATGCCCAGATTAAAATGGAAAATACGAGTATTGTAGGTCCTGCTTTTTTTACGTATTGAATTGCGTTATCGTATGTATTTTTCAGAACATGCCTGAGTTTTGGTATTCTGTAAACAGGTAATTCCATTATGAATGAAGAATTGTCTTCTGCTTTCAGAAAAACTTTCTGGTATTTATTGATTATTACGGATATTCCAAATGAAGCGATGATTCCAAAAAGATATATAAGTGATAATATTATTCCGCTTAGAAGGAACTTTCCGGGAAGCAAAAATGAAAGCAGTAATCCATAAACCGGTAACCTTGCACTGCAGCTCATCAACGGTATAATGAATATTGTTAGCAGCCTTTCCTTTTTGTTTGTAATAGTTCTTGCAGCCATAATCGCGGGTATTGCACATGCAAAACCCGAAAGCATTGGTACAAAAGATCGCCCGTTTAATCCTAATTTTGATAATGGTTTGTCTATTAGCATTGCACCTCTTGCAAGATATCCTGAATCTTCAAGCAAACCCAGTATAAAGAATAGCATGATGATCTGAGGTAGGAATACCAGTACTGCTCCTGTTCCGCCTATAATTCCGCTTGAAACTAAATCCGTGAACCAGTTGTGCTCATGCCCGCTCACTACTAACGATGAGAAAGACTGAAATATTGAATCGACTAAGTCCATTAATGGCGATGCAATCCAGAATATAGATGCAAATAGAAGTCCCATCACCGTTGCAAACGTAATCAATCCCCAGTATTTATGTAACAGAAGACTGTCTATCTTTAACGTTAACTCATCGGGTTTGTTTAAAGCACTTGTCTGTCCTTTAATATGTAATGAATCATTTGCTTTGTCAAGATTCGTCTGGTCATTTCTTTCTATTACATTATTTTCTATTTCTTCTATTTCTTTGTAAATCTTTATTATCGACTCATCTTCAAATTCTTTTGCAACCGCAATATTCGAATTGCTTAAAGCTATTTCTTCTTTTAAATTATTTATTAATTTATCTATTCCGTATCCTGTCCTCGGATTAATTTTAACAACTTTACACTTAAGTCTTTTGGCAAGTTCTTCTTCATTTACTTTAAACTTCTTCCCTTCAAGAATATCATTCATCGTCAGTGCTACTATTACGTTAAACCCGCATTCCAGTATCTGTTTCACAAGAAGCAAATGTCTTGAGAACTGTGATACATCAACTGTGACAACTAAAACCGTAGGTTTTCCATAGACAGGATGCTCGTAAAGATTTGAAATTGTAACTTTCTCGTCTGGTGAATTGGGAACCATACTTATTATCCCCGGTGAATCCATAAGATTACTCTCTATCTCGAATTTATCAAGAAACTTTGTAATTGAATATTCGATTGTCGAACCTGGATAGTTAACAGTCTTGTACTTCTTTCCGCTTAAGTAATTGAATAGTGTGGTTTTACCTGAATTCGGCGAGCCAACAAGGGTTATTAATGATAAGTTTAATTTGGTTTGAGACATTCTATAATGTTACATCTATACATTCAGCATCGTTTTTCCTTATCGCTATCAATGTACCCCTTAATGATACTGCAAGAGGATCATTGAAGAAAGACCTGTTAATCAGTTTAATTTCCTGCCCGGGTGTAAATCCATATTCAAGAACTCTGAATGACGAAGGATGTAATAAATCAATCTTGGTTATTTTTGCCGTCTGTCCTGAATTCAAATCTGCTAATTTCATGTAATCTTATTTATATTAAATCTAAACAAGTTAATCAGTATTTTCAAGGTAATCAGAATAACGTTTTAATAAATTCCTTTTCTCTGTCTTGCAAAAACCCCTCCTCTCGGAGGATTTTTATCTAACTTGCCGTATTTATCTTTATAAGTCCTTCGTCTCTTTTATTCCTGAATAGATACAAAAGTACAATACCTGCTAATATCATTATTAGTGATATTAATTGTGCTTGTGTAAAAATCCATATCACTATTGGATTAAGTCGAATAAATTCTACTAGTAACCTTTCTGTCCCGCTGAATATTAAATATATATAAAACATCTGTCCGAAATATTTCATCTTCTTTCTCATCATCATAAGTATCGTAAATATTATAATTGCCGCTGCAAGTTCATATAAAGGTGTTGGATGAACAAGTACTCCGGCATGAGTTGGTACAATCCCCTTCACATAGCTGTAACCCAGAAATTCATAAGGTGTGTTATTGACCGGTATTCCATAACATCCGTCACCAGATAGATGACAGCCTATTCTGGCAATACCATAACTTAACATTGTCGCAGGTGTCATCGCATCGATAACTTGCATCAGATTTAGCTTCTTTATTCGGCAGTAAGCGAATATCAGTATAAAAGCTGTTATTAAACCGCCGTAAAAAGTTAAACCGGAGGGTGAAAAAAGAACATCTGGTTTGAAATAAGAAAGAATTGCATTTCCCTTTCCGAAATTCCATTCCTCTATTATGTAAAACAGTTTTGATCCTACTAATCCTCCTATTATCGCAAGGAATGTTATTGTAACTCCGATATTCTCATCGAGCTTCATTCTCTTCAGTTCTCTGGAAAAAAGTGTACTGCCTATCAAAAATGCAATACCCAGCATTAAGCCGTAACTGTGGACAGTCAGAGGACCTATTTTAAATAAATCAGGATACATTAAACCTCTACTTTCAGAAATTTTTTGGCAGGCTGCTTGGTTATCTTTATGCCCGCTTTTGTGATTTTTATTTTAAATAAATTCTTATCTACATCAAGTTTTACAAGTTTCAAGCAGTACTCTGTGTTCTTAAAATCAAATAGTTTATACTCGTAAACTGCATTCCCTGACTTTGCTATTGAGATTACAGGTGCTGAAAGTCCTTCTATTAGAAATTCAATCATCTTATTCTCGAGATCAATTTTTGGGGTTACATTAATTAGATATATAAAACTTCTGAAAACCTTCGTTGTTATAAAGGTAAAAAGAATATAATCCTTTTCCTGTACATTATCTCGACCCTTTGTTATATGAAGTTCATATTCATACTTCAGCTTTTCAGGCCTAACTTGTTTTGTCCTCATATATTAATTAAAATTGTAATTTGTTATCTCATCGAGATTGATTCCGCTTTCAGAACCGTCAAACATTCTTTTTATTTTAACTTCTCCTGTGTTTATCTCATCTTCCCCAATCACTGCTACATATTTACTATTGATTTTGTTTGCTTCCTTCATCTGAGATTTGATGCTTCGGTTTAATAAATCCGTTTCGCATTGCACTCCTCTTTCACGAAGCTTATTCGAGATTACCATTGCTAACTTTCTGGCATCTTCTCCTGATGTAACTAAATAAATTATTGGTGAATCCTCTTTGGGAAAATGATAATTGCTCGATTGAAGAACCATCGTTAGCCTCTCTAACCCGCAGGCAAATCCAATAGCAGGGGTAGGTTTTCCTCCAAGTTGTTCAATGAGCTTGTCATATCGCCCCCCGCCCATCACTGCATTTTGAGCACCAAGAGAGTCCGATGCTATTTCAAATGTCGTCGATGTGTAATAGTCCAGACCTCTTACAAGCTTATAATCAACCTCATACTTTATATTTAATGACTCAAGACCGTTCATTACATTCTCAAAATGTTTTAAGTTTTCAATCCCGAGAAAATTATTTATCGTCGGAGCATCTTCAATGATTGATATATCCTTTGGATCTTTTGAATCTAATATTCTTAGTGGATTAGTTATAAGTCTTCTTTTGCTCTCATTTGATAGGTCACTTTCGAATTTTCTAAGATATTCTCTCAATTCATTTACATATTCCGTTCTTTCTTCCAAATTTCCTATATTATTCACCTTTATTTTTAAATCACTCAATCCAAAATTTTTCAAAGAAAATACACCAAGCGATATAAGCTCAACATCAGAGGTAAAATCACTGCTGCCGATAACCTCTGCACCAAACTGAGAAAACTCTCTGTATCTTCCCGCCTGAGGTCTTTCATGCCTGTACATGTTTGAAATGTAATATAACTTCACAACCGGAGATACGTTGTACATACTGTTTTCTATATATGCTCTTATAACCGGAGCCGTCATTTCGGGCTTTAAAGTAAACTCGTTGTTGCTGAATGAATACATTTCCTTGGATACTATATCAGTATCTTCACCTATTCCACGCTTAAAGAGTTCAGTCTTTTCAAATGTAGGAGTTCTTATTTCTTTATAATTATATAACGATGCAGATTCCCTTAATCTGTTCTCGATATGCTGGCGTATAAAAGCATCTTCGGGTAGTATATCAAGGGTACCCTTTGGTTTCGATATCATGTCTTAAATTTATATAAATAAAAAGTTACCGAATTGCGTAAATATTTAAAAGGTAAAAGTATTGCAATTTGGGAACATTCTTTCATCGCGATTAAAGTATTGGGGGTACCAAAATTTCGAATATAAATTAATTTATACTATCTGTATATTTATAGATAAATTAAATCTAATCTCACACAATATGAACAATATTTTCACAACTGATGTTTTTAAAAATCGTCATATCGGACCAAATGAAAACGATACAAAAGAAATGCTTGATGTCGTTAAAGCAGACTCACTAGAAAAGCTTATTGACGAAACAGTTCCTGTAAACATTCGCCTTGAAAAACCGTTGAATCTTGATAACCCTTTCTCGGAATTTGAAATGCTCAGTAAACTTAATTCTATAGCTTCTAGGAATAAACTTTTTAAAAATTATATAGGTCTCGGTTACTATCCATCCGTTTTACCCTCAGTTATTAAGAGAAATATTTTCGAAAACCCGGGCTGGTACACTCAATACACTCCCTATCAGGCTGAAATTTCGCAGGGACGCCTTGAAGCAGTCCTTAACTTTCAGACTATGGTTACCGACTTAACGGGTTTGCCAATAGCAAATGCATCTTTGCTCGATGAAGCTACTGCGGCAGCTGAGGCAATGCTTATGACAAAAGCTCTCCGCAAGGGTCCAAAAGCAAACGCAAATACTTTCTTTGTATCCGAAGAATGTTTTCCTCAGACAATTGATGTTGTTAAAACCAGAGCGGTACCTGTTGGGATAAATGTTGTTGTTGGTGACCACCGGAAATTTGAGCTTAACGATGATGTTTATGCCGTGCTTGTTCAGTATCCTGCATCTGATGGAGAGATTTATGATTATAGCGACTTCTTTACAAATGCAAAATCTAAAAATATTTTCACCATCGTTGCTGCTGATATTTTAAGCCTTGCATTATTAAAACCTACTTCTGAATTTGGTGCAGATATAGCAGTAGGCTCTACTCAGAGATTTGGTATTCCTATGGGCTATGGCGGACCTCATGCAGCTTACTTTGCTACTCGTGATGAGTTCAAAAGACAAATTCCAGGCAGAATCATTGGCGTAACAATAGATTCTCACAACAACAGAGCTTTACGTATGGCTCTCCAAACAAGAGAGCAGCATATCAAAAGAGAAAAAGCAACTAGCAATATATGTACTGCTCAGGTACTTCTCGCAATAATGGCAGGCATGTATGCTGTTTACCACGGACCCGATGGAATAAAACGTATTGCAAACAAAGTTCATAAACTTGCTGAAGTCCTGAATGAACTCCTCAAATCCACAGGTTATAAGCAAACGAATAATCAGTTCTTCGATACACTTAAAATTTCTGTTGATAAAACAAAGATTGATTCGATTAAACAAAAAGCCGAAAGCAAATTTATTAACCTGAGATACGGAAATGACTTTATCGGTATTTCACTTGACGAAACTACAAGCCTCGATGACCTGAGTAATCTTATATCTGTATTCGACGAAAAGATTTCAAAAGAGAAAATTCTTGAATTACTTAACAATTCAGATAAACTCGAGAGTATATCTATTAATATCCAAAGAAAGGATAAAATACTTTCACATTCAATATTTAACAGGTATCAGTCAGAAACAGAACTTATGCGATACATAAAGTCTCTCGAGAATAAAGACCTTTCTCTTACTGGCTCTATGATTCCTCTTGGTTCTTGTACAATGAAATTGAACGCAGCAACCGAAATGGCCGCAGTTACTTACCCTGAATTTGCTGATATACATCCGTTTGCTCCTTTAAATCAAGCTGAGGGTTACACTGAGTTAATTAATGACCTTGGCAAAGATTTGTGTGAAATTACAGGCTTTGCAGGAATATCATTTCAGCCGAATTCGGGCGCTCAAGGTGAATACACTGGTCTGATGGTTATTCGTCAGCATCATATAAAAAATGGGCAGGGTCAAAGAAATGTAGCTCTTATCCCCGCATCTGCTCACGGAACAAATCCCGCCAGCGCTGTAATGGCAGGCATGAAAGTAGTCGTCGTAAGCTGCGATGATCATGGTAATATCGACATGAAAGACCTTAATAAGAAAGCAGAAGAAAATAAAGATAATCTTGCTTGCATTATGGTTACATACCCTTCTACACACGGTGTCTTTGAAGAATCAATAATCGAACTTTGTGATATTATTCACAAATACGGCGGACAGGTTTATATGGACGGCGCTAATATGAATGCTCAGGTTGGACTCACAAGTCCGGGGAAAATCGGTGCAGATGTTTGCCACCTCAATCTGCATAAGACTTTCTGTATTCCTCACGGTGGCGGTGGTCCTGGTGTTGGACCTATCGCAGTTGCAAAACATCTTGTTGAATTTCTACCTTCTCATCCAATCGTGAAAATTGGCGGTGATAACTCAATCACTTCAGTATCTGCCGCTCCTTATGGCAGTGCCGGAATTCTTGTTATTCCTTACGCATATATAAAAATGATGGGTACCGATGGACTTACGGAAGCCACAAAGTATGCAATACTTGAAGCTAATTACGTTAAAGATAAACTCAGCGGTTATTATAAAGTATTGTACACTGGTATTAACGGAAGAGTTGCTCACGAACTTATTTTCGATACACGCGAATTCAAACACACTGCAAAGGTAGAAGTAGTTGACATCGCGAAACGTTTGATGGACTATGGTTTCCATGCACCTACGGTCTCCTTTCCGGTCGCTGGTACACTAATGTTCGAACCTACTGAAAGCGAATCTAAACAAGAACTTGATAGATTCTGCGAAGCTATGATAAAAATCAGAGAAGAAATTGCTGAAATAGAAAACGGAACAATGAGCGATACTGATAACGTTCTTCATAATTCACCTCATACAGCAGAGGATGTATGCCGAAATGAATGGACTCATCAGTATTCTCGGGAAAAAGCAGCCTTCCCGGTTGATTCTTTACGCAATGGTAAATTCTGGGCACCGGTGGGCAGAATAAATGATGCATATGGCGACCGTAATCTTGTTTGCAGCTGTCCTCCTATTGAGAACTACATTAATGATTAATTTATTTTTCAACTCCTTCCTAAGCTCCGGAGGATTTGTGAAAATAATCCAAAGTTTGTCATCCCCGCTTGTTTTTGGCGGGGATCTCATTATTTATGATTACAATTCTATTTTTTAATTGGGGAAGATTGTAGGAATTTAAAATCTTGTCCAAATCAGAAAAAATATCACTCTCTCTTATCTTCTTCTTTGTTCTTCTCCATCTCATCTGGCTTTTCTCACTGCCGCTGCTCCCCTTCGTCGATTTACCATTTCACCTCGCTGAAGCCGAAGTATTTAAGAACTTTAACAATCCCGACTACCTGTTCAGCACTTATTTTATGATTCCATCTATGATTAAGTCAAACAGTATCTATATTTATTTTTGCTCATTAAATATCTTTTCTAACGTCGAACTCGTAAATAAGTTATTTTACGCATTATATATTATCATTTTTCCCTTGTCTGTCTGGTCCATCATAAAAACGTTTAAAGGAAATTCAAATTATTCTATTCTCTCTTTCCTGTTCCTGATAAACCACAATGTGCATTGGGGTTTCGTTAGCTACATGATGTCCATCCCGGTAATTATTTTTATATACATTGCATTTTACAAGTACTTTGTCCTTAATGATTCAAAATATGTGTATTTTATTTGGATTCTTCCTGTATTAGTTTTCTTTCTCCACTTCCAGATGGCAATATTTATTGTTTTAATTTATGGAGTTCTAACAATAGTGTATCAAAGAAAAAGTTCAAAGAAAATCTTAATAAATACTTTATCTGCTATCCCGGTTATTATAATTATGGCTTATGCTTATTTAGTTGATAGCCAAAGCGATACAACCCCATTATTTTCTTATATGTTATACTATTATGCCTCAAGCTATTTCAATTCATTACTTGATAGATTTAACGTATTATTTGTTGTGGATAATTACTTCATTTTAAGAGGTACCTCGGGTGTAGTATTTTCTTTGCTTGCGACAGTTCCTTTGTCAGTAATTTTCATTTTTAAAACCACAAAACTCAAATTTTCCGAAATTCTTAAGAATCAAAACCTCAAATTCCTGACAGTTCTTTTTATCATTACGTCTCTTTGTTTTTTCCTTCTTCCTGATGTTATTCCTGGGCAGAATATCATATTTGAAAGATATTCAGTACCCATTTTTCTCCTGATAATCATTGTTTCATCTATTATTCAAATTAACTCAAAACTCGAAAATTCTCTGAAGTTTATAATTCCCGTAATCATCGTCATCCAGACAGTGTTCATTTTCGATTACATGTTCGATTTTAAAAAATTAACCGCAGACTTTAACACGGGCATTTTCCCTGACAATAATAAAGCAAGACTTGCAGGAATCATACTTGACAATGATTTCCGTGGCAGCAAGGTTTACGCACATTTCCCCATATATTTTACTGTCTGGAAGAAGGGAATTACAACAGGCCTTATAGATTACCGCTTCGGTCTCATAAAAAGAAATGTCTCCCGTGAAATTTTGCCTCAGTACATCGAGTGGACTGATAAACAAATGAACTACGATGAATACTATAAACCTGTAAATTACCTCCTCATAAAATCAGATTCCCTACCAACCTTCAAAAACTTTGTTTTTGAAAAAGAATCCGGCTCCTGGATGCTTTTCAAAAGCAATTCCGACATCAAATAATCATTTAAAAGACCTAAATCAAAAATTTCATTTTCAGTCCAGTTTATTTCCCCTTTTACCATTTTTTATGTATGCCTGCGATATGACTGCGTTATGACTGCGATATGCCTCCGATATGACTACGATATACTATAAGTGCAATTCTGGCATATAATCAGGCTTTATTGACTTTTTCTCTTTTCGTATATGATTCTGCACTTATTTGAAAGTATATATTGAATATATTTGCATAATGAACGAATTTCAGAAAATATTTTCAAACGCTTTAGCACTCGCTCCAATGGAAGATGTTACAGAGCCTCCTTTTCGATTGATAGCTAAACGTCTTGGAGCTGACCTGCTTTACACGGAATTTATATCTTCTGAAGGCTTAATCCGTGATGCTGTAAAAGCTCGTGCCAAGTTGTTTCACTATGAAGAAGAACATCCTGTCGGTATTCAGATATTCGGAGGTGTAATCCCGTCTATGATTGATGCAGCAAAAATTTCTGAAGAAGCTAATCCAGATTTCATCGATATCAATTGCGGCTGCTGGGTAAAGGATGTAGCAATGCGTGGTGCCGGTGCAGGACTTCTTAAAGACCTTCCCCGCATGAAACTGATTGCTGAGTCAGTTGTTAAGAATGTGAACAAGCCCGTTACACTTAAAACCCGCCTCGGATGGGATAAAGACAACATAGTTATTGTCGATGTAGCAAAGATGATGGAAGATATTGGTATTCAGGCATTAACTGTTCATTGTCGTGTCCGCGGTCAGGGCAATAAAGGAGATGCAGAATGGGAATGGGTAAAACGCATAAAAGATGCAGGTGTACAAATCCCAATTATATTAAACGGAAATATTAAAACCCCTGAAGATGTCAAATTTGTTTTCGATAACTACCAACCTGATGCCGTAATGATTGGTCAGGGAGCTATCTCAAACCCATGGATATTCAGGCAGACTAAGTATTTTCTTGCAAACGGTAAACATGAACCGCTTCCTGATATGAGTGAAAGAATCAATACTTGTATTGAACACCTGAAACTCGCAGTGGAACTCAAAGGCGAAAAGCTTGGAGTCAGGGAATTCCGTAAACATTACAGCGGATACCTGCACAGCCTTCCTAACATTGCTAAATTTAGACTTGAACTTATGCAGTTCGATATTAGCGAACCTATCATTAATAAATTAATTGATTTTAAAGATAATAATTACAACATTGTATCAACTTAAAATTTAAAGGAGACCTTTATGGGAGCTGTTTATACTTTACTTACAATCTTTATTCTGTTCTTCGGACTTATACTCTTCATCATAATCCTGAGAATGTTTAGGGTTCTGAACGAATACGAAAGAGGCTTAATTTTTAGGCTTGGTAAATTTTCTCAGATTAAAGGACCTGGATTAATAATATTAATACCTATACTCGATAAAATGGTAAAAATTAGTCTGCGTACTTTAGCCATAGACGTGCCTTCGCAAGATATTATTACCAAAGACAATGTTAGCGTGAAAGTCAATGCAGTAGTTTACTTAAGAGTGGCTAATCCTGAAAAAGCTATTATTCAGGTTGAGGATTATCTCTATGCTTCGTCGCTTGTTTCTCAAACAACATTGAGATCCATACTCGGGCAAAGCGACCTTGATGAGCTCCTTTCACACAGAGATATGATTAATGCTAAGCTGAAAGAAATAATCGATCGTGAAACTGAGCCATGGGGAATTCAGGTGATGAATGTTGAATTAAAAAATGTTGACCTTCCTCAGGAACTTATCCGTGCGATGGGACGTCAGGCTGAAGCAGAACGAGATAAAAGAGCCAAGATTATTAACTCGGAAGGCGAATTCCTTTCTGCAACTAAACTATCCGAAGCAGCAGCAATTCTTGGAGGCAATTCTAATGCTATGCAGCTAAGATATTTACAGGTTATGACTGAAATTGCAGCTGAAAAAACATCTACAATGATAATACCTTTGCCGATGGAAATTATGAAATACTTTACCAATATGAACACCAAAATTGAAAATGAAGCTAATAAATAATCTTATATGAAAAAGACTTTCCTGTTTCTTTTGTTGTTCTTTACTGTTGCAAACACTGTAACTGAATCGAATGTAAATATTACGTATTCAAAGAATATTACCTGGGCTGAAATGAAAATCAAAGATATGACCATAAGAGAAAAAATTGCACAGATGATTATTACTTATTCGGACGGATATTATAACGGTGAGAATGATAATAGTTTCAAAAGACTAAGAAATCTAATAGAAAATGAGAAAATTGGAGGCGTTATCTTTTTTAAAGGTCGAGCTCTTGAAGAAGCTAATCTTATCAACAAACTTCAGGCTCTAAGTGAGACTCCACTGTTAATTTCACAAGACTTTGAAAGAGGAACTGCAATGAGACTCGAAGATGGATCTCTCTATCCTAATAATATGGGTATTGGAGCTACTCGAAATCCGGATCTGGCATATCAAATGGGTTTGCAAATAGCAAAGGAATGCAGAGCTTTGGGCGTTCATCAGAATTACTCCCCTGTCGTCGACGTGAATAATAACCCTCTGAACCCAATTATAAACGTTCGTTCATTTGGTGAAGATCCAAATCTCGTAAGTGTAATGGGAGATGCTATGATTCGCGGCTTGCAGGATGGTAAAGTCATAGCAACAGCAAAACACTTTCCGGGACACGGAGATACTGATATCGATACACACAATGACCTGCCCGAGATAAATAATGATATGAAAAGAATGGATGATGTTGAGCTTGTCCCTTTTGTCAGTGCGATTAAATCGGGAGTCAAATCTGTTATGGTTGCTCATATCTCATTCCCAGCTCTTAATAAAACCCCTTTTATTCCTGCTACTCTTTCACCGGAAATTGTTAATGGTCTATTGATAGAAAAACTTGGATTCAAAGGTCTTGTCATTACAGATGCATTGAATATGGATGGTTTAACAAAACACTTTAACACGAAGGAAGTAGCAATAAGGTGTGTAAACGCAGGTATTGACCTTATTCTAATGCCTCAGGGAGAGATCAAAACAATCGATGCCATTGAGAATGCTGTTAAAAAAGGCGAAATCTCAGAAGAAAGAATTAATATTTCAGTTAAGAAAATTCTTGAAGCCAAAGAATGGCTGAAGCTAAATGAAAATAAGTATATTAATGAAGGTGAGGTATTAAATACAATAAACAATCAAGATGCACAATTACTATCTGAAAAGATTGCTGATGAATCAATAACTCTTGTAAGAAATCAAAATGTTCTTCCCTTGTCTAAAAATAATTTAAACAATAAATACCTCATATTATCGCTTTATACTGGCAAAGAACCTGATAATGCTCAGTATTTCTATGATGGTCTTTTCAACAAAATTAAAAGTATTAATGATAATCCGGTTGACATAAGAATAATCGACACTGATATTTCAAATCCGGAAACCATTCTTAATAATTTCAGTGACTATGATTACATCATTATTCCTTTGTTTGTTAAAGTTAAAATGAAAACAGGCACCGTTGGTATGGAAAAATCACATGCCGAATTTATCAAACAAATGACAGAAGTACACGGTAAGAAAGTTGTAGTAATATCATTCGGTAACCCATATCTGCTTTCAAACTTCACCAATGTTTCCGGTTACATAGCTGTATACGGCGATAGTAAATCAGTAATTGACGCTGCAATAAAAGCAATTGCAGGTGAAATTAATCCCAAAGGTAAGCTCCCAGTTACAATTACGGATGAATACAAATTTGGATTTGGTTTAAACTATTAATATTATGATTGATAAAAAGAAACTACAGGATATAAGAAAGAATTACAGTAAAAAGTCACTTAATACTAAGGATGTTGATTTATATCCATTCGAGCAGTTTGAGAAATGGTTCAATGAAACACTTAAATCGGATATTCCGGAGCCAACTGCATTTATTCTTGCAACGGCTGCTATCAACACAAAACCCTCTCTCAGAACTCTTCTCATGAAAGGATATAATGAAGAAGGATTTTACTTTTATTCCAACTATGAAAGCCGTAAAGGTAAAGAGCTAAAAGAGAATAATAATGCTTCTATGCTATTCTTTTGGCCAGAACTCGAACGTCAGATCAGGATTGAAGGCAAAGTGAACAAAATCTCCGAAACTGAATCTTTAGATTACTTTAAGACAAGACCATTCAAAAGCAAGGTAGGGGCATGGGCTTCAAATCAAAGCACTGTCATTGAAAGCAGAATGACGATTATTTGGAAATTCTTTAAGTATCTCTCGAAATTTCACAGCAAAGACATTCCTTTACCTCCATATTGGGGTGGCTATAAACTAATCCCCGATTATTTTGAATTCTGGCAAGGAAGGAAAAACAGATTACACGACAGGGTCAGTTACAGACTGCTGAATTCAACATGGATTATTGAAAGACTTTCTCCATAAATATTAATAATTAAAACAACACATACGAAAAACCTAAAGATAGAATTTCCTTATACTGAGCTTTTAATGACTGGTCTTTCTGATAAATAAAATTAAAGTTAAAATTGACATTAATTAGATCATTAACTTTTGCAGTTATAATATTATCCCAGTTTACGTCCCAAACTCCTAATGAGTTAAATCTCGAGAACAATCTAAGCCTGCTTGAATATATCATATTTTGCATAAATTCATAGTTTACTTCCGATACAGACTCTATACCGGTTTCTAACTTAAATTTCTCAATATCGGCAGTATTGACATCATCACTGTACGAATTGAATTGATTTGTAAATGTTTCCTGAAGTCCTATACCAAGACGAGTATTAAAACTCTTTTGAGCGTAAATAAAACCTAATGACTGATTTATATAGCCGGGATCAAAGAATGCGCTTATCTGCTGTTCTGTATCTGTTGAATAATCGTAACCATTAGCTATTACCGTTCTTACTTCATTGCTGAAATAAGGATTTAGTGCCCAACCGAATTCTTTTATAAGAACATTTTCAAGCCTGAGTTCATTATCTGTAGTAAAGAACCTGTCCTTAGTATTAGAGAAACCATAAGCAGCCTTAAGCCGGTTTGATAAAAACCATCCGGGATTTCTGAAGTAATAACCGAAGTTTCCAATTGATGACAATGAAACCGAATTCTCCCCTCCTTGAGTCCAGTTCTCAAAAGCAAATTGACTAAGATTGACGCCAATATTTCCCTTTGGAGTCCAACCTATTTTAAACAACGTATCTATCTTAGGCTGGGCAATAACATTCGATAATGTTAAAGTAAACGACAACAATAAAAATACGATAAATTTATTCATAATGAATGAGTTATTTTCTTAAACAAAAGTGGGATTGATAAAACAAAAAAGGGCTTTAGTAAACCTAAAGCCCCAGAAATCAACTATTTAAAATTAATAGTTAAATAAGATGATGCAAGAGTAGTGCCGTAACAATCTCTTACATAAACGTGGTAATAACCGGGAGTATAAAATGTAACTTTTTTCCAGAACCAAACCCAGTCATAAGAGATACCATCCTGAGTAATCGTTGTGTTGAAATTTTCTGTATAATCACTGTAAACATCATAAATATCATAGTAAACTTCAGTGCACTCCACGCTGTAAGGCAACCGTACCAGAAAATAGAAATATCCTCCATTTCTAGGAATGTTAAAAGTACTGCTTTCACCCTTGGGGTATCCAGCATCTGTAACACCTTCACAAAAGTATAACGTTTGCGTCATAGCACTTTCAGTAATGAAAAACAGCGCCACTAATGAAAATAGTACAAATAGTTTTTTCATAATTATTATTTTTTAAATTTAACTTAGATAAATATAGTAAGTAAATCTTATTATTACAAGTAATATTAATTAATACCTGTATTCACGGTATTAATAGAGATATCCTTGGTAAAACATCTCCTTCTTTTGTGCTGCCGTGAATCAAAATATTTCCAGTGGCTCTGGACAAGTAAATTTGTTTCAAGTTCAATATTGCTTTCTGCCGATATAACTTTGTTTTTAATACAAGATCGTGTTATTTCAGTCATAAGGAGAGCATCAGCTCCTTTTCCCTGAAGTTCGGGTCTAATGGCTCCCAAATAAAGATCGACGTATTTATTAGATTTACTCAATGCTTTCAGAATATGAATAAAACCAAAAGGTAATAACTTCCCTTTTGATTTTTGCAGCGCTTTTGTGAGCGATGGCATTCCGATTACAAATCCCTGAAGTTTATTTTCTGAATCAACAATTATTTTAAGATAATCAGGATTAATAAACCCGAAATATTGTTTTATATAATACTGAATCTGCTTTTCTGAAAGCGGGACGAATCCAAATAGATTCTTGTAGGCTTCGTTAATTGTTTCAAATAATTGTTTTCCGTATGGTAATAGATCCTTCTTTGTCTTAGCTTCTAGTACATGAATCTTTAATTTTTCCTGAACAATCCGTGCAATTCTGTCCGCTTTTTCTGGAATTGAATTAGGTACTTTTATTTCGAACTCTACCCAATCGGCTTCTTTAGTAAAACCCATTTTTTCGAGATGCCTGGGGTAATAATCATAATTATATATTGTTGCCAGAGTGCTAACTTCATTAAATCCTTCTATAAGCATTCCTTCATAATCCATATCCGTAAAACCCAATGGACCATGAATTACATTCAACCCTTTTTCTCTTCCCCAATTGGCTACTTCATTTAAAAGTGCTGAAGATACTGTTTCATCATCAATAAAATCTACAAACCCAAATCTTATAGATTTTTTATTCCACAGCGTGATAAACTTATTGTTAATAATTCCTGCTATCCTGCCTACAATCTCATTGCCTTGATATGCAAGCCATAATCTTGCGTCACAGTATTCAAAAGCAGGATTCTTATCTCGGGTAAAGGTATTTATTTCATCAAAAAGTAATGGAGGGACAAATTGTTTGCAATCCTTATATAACTTCAGTGGAAATTTAACAAACTTTTTAAGATCCGACTTATTTCTGACTTCTGCAATCCTTGTTTCCAAATGATAGATTGAATATTTTTATAAATTAATGAAATAAATTGAATAATTAAAACCATAATTTTTTTAGAACACCAAAGCGATATTTGCTTATATACTAATGAATAAAAAAAGCCCGTAATTTGAGTATAGGGCTTTATATTTTGGAACTTTTCTTTGTAGAGTAGGACACGGACGCAGTACAATTATGTCTGTTTTCCGTGAACCCTCGTCAAACCGTACGTGAGGTTTTCCCTCATACGGCTTTCCTAAATAAAGTATACTCATGCTATAGCCATTGAACTCTATAATTATAGAA
>JBHELA010000426.1:0-2530 GCA_041859005.1 Ignavibacteria bacterium | reverse complement strand
TTGCTGCTATCGCTTTCCCACGCGGATATGAATCCTGGCGTGCCATCGGTGCCCGTGAATGTCTTCTTCATATGGGGATCCAGCAGCGCCCATTTGCTGTAATCATTCTGGTTCTTTAGGTATTTCACATATTCATAAACCTGCTGCTTAGGCTTGTTGATAACGATCTCCCGCTCTACCTTATAATCCTTTTTAATAAACAGCGCTGCAACTAATGGAATTGCAACCAGAATCACGATAACAATAAGTATCCATTTTAAAATTTTCATAACTTTTTGGGTTTAATTGATTATAAAATTATCCGGAGGGCACCGCAGTGCGAATATAAACAGCACGTTAGGATATTTCAACTGAAAAAAGCATTTCTTTAATCAGGCTTCCATTATAAAGAAGACTACAATTCATCGAATGAATACAGTTTTATGACTCACATCATTGTTCCGGCCTGAAGTGCATATTATATTTGTAACGTCACCCATAGGCATAACCCGACCCCTTTGAGCATTTGTTGTTGCAAATCCGGCAATTCAATATTATATTAAGGTAAATTAATTAGGCTCTTGCTGGAAAATTAAATAATGACAAACATGCCGCAATTTATAAAAAACTTCACTTTTGGTAAATTATCATTGCTTAAGTTATTAATGATGTTACTTTGTTTATTGCTGCTCGCGAGTGACACAAGCATGGCGCAATCTATTACATGGAAGCGGACTTTAAATAATAGGTTTGGCGGTGTCAGCAAAGTTCTACAGGCGCCTGATGGTGGTTTTCTATCATTTGGCGGCGAAGTCGAAGATTCTCCTAATCTCCATTATACAACTTGGATTCAGAAATTTTCAGTATTCGGCGATACGGCTTGGAAAAAAATAATTGATGAGAGGAACTTCTTTTGCACTTGGGCCGAACATACTTTTGATCACGGCTACATCTTGTGCGGATTCATTAATGATGCTAATTCTCAAAGCAGTGATATCTATTTGTATAAAACAGACTCTGCCGGAAATAAACAATGGAGCAAAGTTCTTTATGGCGGTGATGATATCGATCAGGGATATTGCGTGAAACCAACCCCGGATAGCGGTTATATCGTAATAGGAAGAATTGAAAACTTGAATTCAGATGTGGGAATATTCAAAACTAATAAAAATGGTATAATAGAATGGAGCAAAGTTTTTATTAATAATAGTCATAGCCAGATGCCTGAGGAAGTCATTGTACTTGCGGATGGTTATATAATCGCGGGAGTAACTATTTATGCAATAAATAACGCAGATGTATTATTAATGCGAATTAATAGCATGGGAGATTCTTTGTGGACGAAAAATATTGGTGGTTCAAAACTTGACTATGGATATTCGATTGATTTCGGTAATGAAGGTGGTTATATCGTGGGTGGTGTTTCCAACTCTTTTAACGAACAGGAGAATAGGGAATCATATGTAGTTCATACCGATACATTGGGAAATGTAATTTGGCAAAAAACATATAAAGGATTTAGTGATGACTACTGTTATAGGATAAGAAGGAAACCTAACTTGGGATATGTCCTTGTTGGCTCCGGGGATTCTGTAGGTGTACTGTATTCGAAAGCCAAAATAAGAGTAATCAACGAAGAAGGGACTTTACATAAGGAAAGCAGTTTTGTACCGGGCAATGACGAAAATGAATTTATGTCAGTTGAAACAACTTTGGATGGCGGATACATTATTGGTGGCCAATCCAAATCTATCTTTGGTGTGAAGCAAATGTATATTGTCAAAGCTGACTCTAATCTAAGCGCAATACCCATTGGTATACTTTCTCAACAACTATTAATAGGGGAAGGCTTTGTTTTAAGTCAGAATTTCCCAAATCCCTTTAATCCGCAAACAACCATCCGCTTTGATGTACCGAAAGATGCAATGGTATCGGTTAAGATTTACGACCTGCTTGGCAGGGAAGTTTTTAACTATAGCGGATATCAAACAGCGGGAACACATGAGCTGAAGTTTGACGGCTCGAACTTTGCCAGCGGAATGTACTTTTATTCAATTGAAACAAGTGGCTTTAAGGAGACGAAGAAAATGGTCTTACTGAAGTGAAAAGGGAAAAGTAAAAAGGCAAAAAAAGAATCAAAAAACATAACAAGAAATGTCCGGTATGTATTTATCGGGCATTTTTTTATTCAGCCCATGTAAATCCGGTCGCTGACCGGATTATTGGCTTTACGCAAACGCTCTCGAATCGGGCGATTCGAGTTACAAAAAACATCCAGCAGGAGGTAAATGCTGTCGCCACAGAAAAGTGAAACTGAATCTATCTGAAATTCGTGCTAATTAGTGTAATTCGTGTCTGTCTTTCAGATTTTAAGGGTTTATGCCTATCATTGCAATATCATGCTGAATTTGTTACTTTTGTAGCACTTATGGCTAAAAGACTATTTCTGCTTGACGGCATGGCCCTGGCTTACAGGGCGTATTTTTCGATGATACGCACTCCTTTGATAAACTCAAAAGGTGTAAATACATCGGCTGTGTTCGGATTCATC
>JBHELA010000307.1:0-2932 GCA_041859005.1 Ignavibacteria bacterium | reverse complement strand
ACGCCTACTTCCACTTCTCCATTCAGTTCAAAATATTCATAATTTCCGTTATGGTCAATCTGTTTCAATCTGTACTTATACTTTCCTGTGTTAAGGTTCTTGTCTTCAAAGCTATAGTTCGTCGGTGTATTCTTTGTTCCGAGTCCTTCCACGAATCCTACCTTTTTCCAACTATTCCCTATTCCCTGTTCCCTATTCCCTCTCTCTACTTCAAACCCCGCATTATTTACTTCACTCTCCGTCACCCAGTTCAGTTTTATATTTCTGTTGATAACTGATGATACAAAGGAAGAAAGACTTACTGGAAGAACCCCTTCGGGATCTGATACATATATATCATCAAAATATGCGTAATTATTAGATGATGTACCGTGATTAAACATAAAACCTATTAATGGAAGTGAAAAGGAAGTAAATGCTGAGCTGATTGCAGTGTTTCCTGCTTTTGTTAATGTATTCAATGGATTTGACTGAGGATATGATGAAACGCCGCTTTCAACAAACATTTCCCATTTCTCATTTATCGGTTCATAAGTTACTTTCACACTTAGATATTCATTACTATAATCCCCCGCAGATATAATATTTGTTAATTTTTGTGAGCTGTTGCCGTTCAATCCTCCTGCGAAACTTATAAGTCTCAAAGCGTCATCTGTTCCTGATTGTCCTAAAACAACAGCATAACCAGTATCAACAGTTAAAGTAGAAGATGAAGCACATAAAATAAAAGCTACTCCTGTTTCGCCATTTGCAAATCCAGAAGGTGATACATTTGTCTGACGCATATTTATTGCCCATGTTAATTTACCAGTTGCATTTTTTAAAATTAAAGGGTAGCCGCTTAAACTGCTCATGTTTAAATAAGCCATATCTCTACCTGAGGTAGTACTTCCTGTTCTAAGTGTGTTTGATACTATTCTTATCGATGAATTGCTTACAGTTTCAGTTTTTGACCATAAAAGTGATGTTGGTGATGTGGGTGTGCTTCCTATATTTGTATTATCCGTGCGTGTAAAATCATCAAGTAATGAATTATTAGAAACTACGGGAGAAAAAGTTGTGATATTAGGCACTGTGTTTCCTTCAACCTTATAATTAATTGATGTTCCTGAGCCATTGTATGAATATAATCTGTAATAATAATTGCTGGAAGAATTTGTATTTATGAATGTACAAGTATTAACAGGATTTGAAATATTCAATACTCCCTTCCCATCAGCTAAGTTATTGTCATCTGCATATACCTCACCGTCGATAGGAATGAAATAATTATCATAATTGTATGCCTCCACTAAATAGCCGTTTGGTGTTCCGCTTGCAACAGTCCAGTTTAATGTTATAGAAGTACCGTTGTTAACTAAAGAAAGATTAGACGGATAGCTCGATGGCTCTGTTGAATAAACAGGTGCTGGACCAAGAAGCGTCAAATCATTAAAGTTAATGTAATTTACATACTCAGGATGATCTACAAATGGATTTCTGTTTAATTGATTGTTATGAATAAAATTATTTCTGTCAACCTCCCATTTATCAGGTGGGTCCTGCTTGTGCCAGTCTAAGAGTACCTGAACGCTCTGCGGAGGTTCAGGAATTGTTAGATTTGGTAATGTTACAGTATTAAGATAATTAAAAGTCCAGTTTTGGGAATTTAACCCGTCGTATCTTACGCTCATATAAAGTAAAGCTCTTGCAGCATCACCTTTATGTTGGTTTCTTGGTTCAAACACGTTTTCATTTAAAGAGTTCTTACCGTATTTGCTGTCTAAAAATGTACTTGTAATAGATACAACATTATCAAGAGGATGGTTACTTCTTACTCCATTTGCATGATTTTGTTCCACGGGAAATAGATGATGTTGATCTTGATATTGGTCTGACGATGTTGATGCATCGGGCATCCAACTTTGACACCATGTATGCTCCCTGCTAAATCCGTTAGCTCCTTGGGTATATAAAAAAGGAGGCGTATAGATATACTGATAGCCCGAATAAATGCATATTACATACTTTTGACCTGCATCGTACCTGAATGACGAAAAATTATTAATATTAGTTTCGTCAAAATAATTATAATTAATCTGGAAGTAAGGGCTTCCTATTCTTGTTTTAAGATCATTAATAAATGTACCATTTAATGGATTAATTGTTGTATAATATGCATCGTTCTGCCCATTAACATTTAATGTTATGCATAAAAGCAGAAATGCGAATATATATTTTATATAGCGGTTATATCTCATAAGATTATTATTAGACCTTGATAATTTCCTGATTATTTACTTTCTACACAATATATCCAAAATCAACTTAACATTTAATTCAAATAAAACAGCATAAAGGCAAAAGGGAATAGGCAACAGGGAATAGGGAACAGTTACAACAGGGAGAGCAGAAAGATCAGGAATGGCAGGGAGAACAGGAAGGGCAGGGTACAGTAACAGGAAATTAAAAAATCCGTGCAGTTCATGACCGCACGGATTTCTGTTTCCTAATTGATTCTTTATCTCTCTATTATTTCAACATTATTTATAAATGCATTTTCTGCACTTACTGTACTCACCTGCTGAACTTACTCACTTACTCACTTAGCGAAGCGTCTCACTTAAGAACAGACATTTTCTTCACGCCATTAAACTTTCCTGCATTCATCTTATAGAAATAAACTCCGCTTGAAAGTTTTGAAGCGTCGAACTGCACAGTATGATATCCTGCATTCCTTACTTCATTCACTATTACAGCAACTTCCCTTCCGAGCATATCATAAAGTCTGATATTCACAAGTCCGTTTTCAGGCAAATCAAAATTAATCTTTGTCACAGGATTAAACGGGTTCGGATAGTTCTGGCTCATATCAAACTTCTTCGGAACGCCGACTTCAATTTCACCGTTCAGCTCAAAATATTCATAGCTGCCGTTGTAATCAATCTGTTTC
>JBHELA010000269.1:0-4114 GCA_041859005.1 Ignavibacteria bacterium | reverse complement strand
GGATGTATGCATTAGCATGGAAATTTCTTCGTTAGTCGGCTCTCTTATTCCCCATTCATCAGAGCCTGTTCCTTTAATGTTTTTCTCGTCGCTGTTAATCTGATTTATCACTCCGTATATCAATCCTTTTTCTCTGGCTTTTTTATAAAAATATTTTTGCTGCCGTATAAACCATGATATTGAAGGTTGTATTCCTTCGTCGGGTATATATGTATATTGATGGTAATTATCTGCTTTTAATACTTTTCCATGAATATGCAATGTATCACTTATATCCGACAATACATTCGGATATCTTAAAGTATAATAAAACGGAAACCATTGTGTTATCATAATATCCGTAAGAGCGCTGTCTCTTATTGCTTTGTTTATACAGGTATCCCAATAATCCTCTTTAACTATTGTGGATTGATTAATTGCTCTGAATGCAGGCCAGCCCATAAATGCTCTGGGGTCAGTGATAAAAAGTAATGACAGTTTATTGTCGGAATACCTTTTTACCAGTTTATTTACCTCTCCTATGCATTCTATATTTGGATATTGCACTTCGTCAACCCAGAAGTATCCAAGACCGGGTGTGTTTGCAAAAGCTTTTACTTCTTGATATATTCTTTCTCTAAATCTCCATATATTATGACTTGGATAATCATCACCATAATTCCACGTATCCGTAAAAAGATAATGCGCCCAGGAGTCGTCAACTCTCACGTGGTCAAGCCACACATCAACCTTGCCATGCCATTTTACCTGATAGTCAACTTTACTTAGTGAATCGGGTTTACCGCCTTTACCTGCAGCGAGTAAATCAGCACGGACGGAGAGGAAATTAGCGGTATCATTTGTTTGAATTTCTGTATTTAGAAATCTTTCCATATAAAAGCCACTGTAAAAGGCATTACCTTGACCATCTAGTGTCAAAAAATTATTACATATTATTGAAGTTGAATCAATAATATTACCATCAAATCGTTTTACATAAACAATCACAACGGTATCACTTGGATGTGCTTTTGCATAGTTAGAATCTATTCTCATTCTTGGCTTTATAAACCACCGCATATTATATTCAGGCTGTTTTATGTCTGAATACAAACGATCGTGTCCGCTGCTATTTGTTCCGTTTGGTACTATTGTGGTGTCGTTTGTCTGACTGCAGTTTTCATACAGTCCCTTCACTATAAATCCCGCTGTATCTCTGCCGACTACACATCTGCGGCAAGATACTGTTTCACCCATCCATGATTCAGTAGTGTCGTGACCTGTTTCAGATGTGTCATATCCAAAGGCGGGGAATAATTTATTATGCCAGCCTCCAATATTATCTGTCTTATAAGTAAACCTTTGTCCAAATGCAGGGCGAAGTATTTTTTCTCTTTCAAATATCAAAGAATTATCGTGTAACATATTATTCCATTTTGCGATTACATCAATCATTGCAGACAAATAATTACTTGTTTCCTCAAAGAAACCACCGTCTCTCTGTCTATTAGTTTGATAATTAGAGTCTATTGTATCCAGATGTGCACAATAGCTCTGCATTAAATTGTATGATAACTCCTGATACCATCGGTTATGTGAATCTGTTTGAAGTACATTCAGAAAATAATGGCTCATCGGACCCAGATAAAACCCTTTTTTCATATTCGGGTTATTTTGTGAATTTAACTGTGATAAACTCGTGAATGCTATAATTACTACTGTAATTATTGACAGTATAAATTTTAATTTTCTCATTTTAAAATTTATTTAAATTCTAAAAAATGCTTGATTTTAAAGTATCTCATAATTATCAGTTTTTAATCACTTTATATAAACAAGTTTTCTTGACTGCTCAAAAACATTATTGCTTTTTATATCCGAAGCCCGCATTCTATATACATACACCCCTGAAGACAAACCCATTTTTCCTATATCAATTCCTGCATAATAATTGCCTGAGGTGAAAAACTCATTGTTATATATCTTTAACACCTCCTTTCCAGTTAAGTCATAGATGGTCAAAGAAACATATGATGGCATTGATATAGAGAAGTTTATACGTGTTGAGGAATTAAACGGATTTGGATAGTTCTGTTCAAGTATGAATAGTTCGGGTTTGGTTGTTATGTGATTGTTTATTCCTGTTATGATAATTGGTCCTCCTCCATCATTTGTACGAATGTCCATTAAATAACCTGTACTCCATCCTGTTTCCTTATTTACGAAATCTATACCATGATATTGCCCATTGCGCATATTTGTATCAGGCTGCTGAAATCCCCAGTTAACGCCACCATTTGTGGATATCCATATTATACCTCTCCGAGTATTATTTGGAAAAAGTCTATAACCATTATCACCATAAATTGTGTCTTTATTAACTACTACTAAGCGCGCAATACTTCTACCAAATAAATAATTACCTGTTGGTAAGCTATAAGATAACCAATTCAATCCACCATTAGTAGTTTTCTTCACAATATTGACGGAAGTAACATAACCAGTAAACTCATCCTGAAAATACATCTCTGATATTCCAAATGACTGTTGAATTTGTATCCAATTAATACCGGAATTTGTTGTTTTCCACATCGAATTGTAATTCATAGACCAGCCGATATACTCCCCGTTCACTTTATTCTTCAGGAAGAATACTTTTCCGAATCCTGTATCGTCTGATTGAACTGTCCAGGTTACGCCCGCATTTGTTGTCCGCCAAAGAAAAGGCAACCCGCCAGCAGTGCCGCCGACCCAACCTGTGTCTTTGTTCACAAAGGATATTCCGTTTATTGTCCACGAATTTGTTACAGGAAGACTATCCCACGTTATACCTTGATTGTATGATCGTAGTAATAATCCATATTGATTAATAGTTGTTGAACTTGCATATACTGTAACACTATCTATTACGCAAAATTCAAACGCAGGTCTTCCACCCGAATAAGCAATATCCCAATTATATCCACCATTAGTAGTTCTAATAATATATTTTGGATTAATAGTTGAGATCAACCCAGTATTCGCATCTAAAAACTTCAGATCCTGCACCTGTCCGTTCACGGGCAGCGGCTGTGAAAACCACTGGGAATATGAACTTGCAGCAAACAGCAAGAAAATAATCGCTGATATTATAATTACTTTTAAACTTTTAAGGTAAAACAAAACTATCATAAGATTATACATATATTTTGAAGTTAAATAAAATATACTTTTACTGTTTGGTATGATTATTTACTTATATTTTACGATTATTAAAATCCAAATGTTTATTACAGAATTAAGACAAACGATAAAGCCTACAAAAAAGGGGGCGAAAAACGAAAGAACTTTTTGAATATCAAACATTTTTTTAATTCTGTATATTTAAGGTTAAAGTAAAACATAAACTTATGCAGGACAGCAGCGGAAAAGATAAAAACGACAAAGGCGGACAGAGCAGCAAGCCGGGGTTTAACCGGGATAGACAAAAACCTTACAGGAAAAGATATCACAACAGGCAGAAAAGCTATAAAAAAGATAGTGTTCCAACACAAAACAGCACGATTGAAGACAGCAGGATATTAAATCTTAACAATCAATCTGTTTCAATTGTCGTTCCGTTATTAAACGAAGAGGAATCACTTAAAGAGCTTGCAGGTTTGCTTGAAAACGTACTTGGCTCAATGAACTGCAACTACGAGGTAATATTTGTTGACGATGGAAGCACGGACAAATCATTTGAGAAAATACGCGAGCTTAATACGGCAAATAAAAGATTTAAATGCATCAAGTTCAGAAAGAACTACGGGAAGTCTGCAGCGCTTTCGGCAGGTTTTAAAGCAGCAAAAGGCAGCTTTGTTATTACCATGGATGCTGACCTGCAGGACGACCCCAGAGAAATACCCGACCTGATAAAAGTATTGCTGTCCGGTTATGACCTTGTTTCAGGATGGAAAAAAGTAAGATACGATCCCTTCATAAAGCGCAACACATCAAAGATTTTCAACTTCGTAACCTCAAAGGTTTCAGGCGTAAGGCTGCATGATTTCAACTGCGGCCTGAAAGCATACAGAAAAGATGTTGTTAAATCGCTGAAGGTTTACGGTGAAATGCACAGATACCTGCCCGCACTGGCGCATTTATCGGGGTTTAAGGT
>JBHELA010000161.1:0-8842 GCA_041859005.1 Ignavibacteria bacterium | reverse complement strand
CCCTGAACACAACGGAGCGTTTCCGCCTATATAATTGCCGCTTACAGTAAATCCTGCAATAGTGCTGTTAATATATATCGGATAGTAATATGCTCGGTTTGCAGTTGGTGAAAAAGTGTTAGTTTCATAAAAACTATTTCCGGAAATCGTTGATGCTGCAGTACTCGAATTAAGTTTTATTCCGTTTGAAGAACTAACGCGACTTAGGAAGTCGTATATGTAATTATTGCTGATTGTTACTGTGTTCGCTGCACCGCCGGAGTATATGGCATTTATCGGACGATACGCATCTGCTGAATTTGTGATATTATTATTATCAATTGTATTTCCCGTGCTTGCAGTAGAACCACCCAGAAAGATAATTCCAGCGCTGCCATCTGTACTTGAACCTTTTATCGTACAATATTTAATGTAATTATTATTGGCGCTATTGTACAAACGGATTGTGCTTGTACCGCTGTTTCCTGAATTACTTGTATTGTTAATAACCATATCTTTCGAACTGCCTGAGGCATTCACTCTGCCGTCAATCGTTACGTTATCTGCGCCGTTTAAATCAATCAGAGGTGCTGCAAGGTTGCCTGTAATTGAAAGACCCGTAGCAGTCGGATAAATGTTTACCGATGTATAACTTGCGGAACCCGAGCTACTGGCGTTTAATACTGCCGAAGCAGTTTCGATTATATTTCCTGATAATCTCAATTCGATTACTCCTGTGTGAGTTCCTGAATTAATAGCATCGAATGCAGATTTTAAATTTGCGTAACAGTCTGAATAGATGTTTGAAACATAAACATTCACAGGATAAGCACCCGGTTGCTGCCAGACTATTCCGTTGTTTAAAGTACCTGTGGAACTGCCTTTATTATCAGTTAGAGAAGTTCCGCTTCCATTAGTCATTTTGTAATAATTTATCAGACCGGTTTCAGAGCCCGAAAGTTCTTTGTTCATATTTGCCTGTAGTTCGGATTGAGTTCGAGTAGTATTCCAGATTCGAACTTCGTCAATCAATCCCGGGAAATATCTATTCTCCTGACCGCCGTGTTCCCAGAGATTTCCAATCTCAAAATAAGAAAGAGAAGGTGACCTGTCGATTGTTCCGCTTGTTTCAATTACACCGTTTATGAACAAAGTAGATGTTGTACCGTATTTAACGACTGCAACATGAACCCAGTTACCTGTATTGATATTTGTACTTCCATAGATTGCCTGCCAAGCACCTCCGCTGCTACCAGTAGCATCAATCCCGAACTGAAGGGTCGCATTAGACCCGCTTATTCCTAATCTAAATTCTACAGAATTTGCATATTCACCCCAGGAAACAATGTTAGGTTCTGGAATTGAGTATCCTGAAGGAATCACAATCTTTACCCAGGCTTCTATCGTCATAGAACTGTTAAATGATGGTATTGGACTAATACTCACATAATCATTGACGCCATCAAAGCTCAAACCATAATCTTGAGCCGAAACCGGATTATAAAACAACAGAATGCATAACAAACAAATAAAGAAACTTTTTATGATACCATTTCGGTATCTTAAATTATCTTTTAATAAAGTAGTTGAGAAAAAGCCTGTAATATAGATTTTCATAATAAATTAAGTTTTTATTATTATATATATATTTTTTAGGCAATTATTGTACCAGAACAATTAGTTAAAAATATGCTATAAACCTAATATAGATATTTTATTATTCTCAATATGAGACGAATTTTCTCATTTTGAGAAAGATTTCTCAAAGGAGAGCAATTTAGTAATTCAATTCACCGTATGATTTTATTAACGTATTTACGATAGTAGATGACCATTCATCCAAGAAACTTGATTTATCTCTAAAAATGTCGAATCAATTATTCCTTGTCCCGTTAGGGACAAAATGTTCATAGAATATTCCGTACCTACGGCACGATATTTTTGTAAATTCTATTTCCTATAAACATTCTGTACCTATGGAACACTATTGCTAATATTATAAAGTTTCTTATTTGTTTAATTCAGATTCATTGGTATTTATGCATCTAAGAAATTCAAAAACAGACGCAAACTTTATCTGGTAGTAACCTTATCAATATGAAAAACTTAACATTATTTGATCATCAACATTTTCTTTGTTGCAGTATAGTTACCCGAAATTAATTTACAGAAATATACACCGCTTGATAAGCGTGATCCGTCGAAATCTGCCGAATAATATCCTGCATTCATAAATTTATCTGCAAGAACTGCAACTTCCTGACCAAGCTGATTGTATATTTTCAATGATACATTTCCACTTGAAGGCATCTGGAAATTAATCCTTGTAACAGGATTGAACGGGTTCGGATAGTTCTGACCTAATGAGTATTCAATAGGTAACTCTGATGATATATTCTGAATACCTGTAGTTGAAATGCTTGTTTCCCACAATCCACGACCATAAGTTGCGGCTCTGAGTTTATCACCGGAGGTGTTATAATAAATATCAAGTTCGGTAACAACGACATTAGGCAAGCCATTGCTGAATGGTGCCCAGTTGCTATTACCGTCCTTTACATAAACGCCTCTGTCGGTACCTGCATATAGCACAACACGACCAACTGCTGACTTGTACTGCACGATACACATAATTGGAAGATTCGGAAGCCCGGCGGAAATATTTGTCCAGTTGTCACCTCCGTTTGTTGATTCAAATACTTTCATTGTATCAGTATATCCGCCTAAGGTAATCCATAATGTATTTTTGTCATTGTGCTTAACCGCAATGTAAGTCATAAAGTATGATGTATCTGCAGGGGTATCAACAGTTGTCCAGTTGGTTGCACCACCATTCGTCGTTTTAAACATATTAGCCGGGTCAGAAGCATACAAAACATTCGTATCCGAGGGTGCTATTGCAAGATTACGTATTTTAAAGGAGCTTAAACTCTGGGAAATGCGTATCCATGAGTTTCCCCTGTTAGTTGTTTTGTATATTGTGTCATACCCTGCATATAGTATAGAGCTGTTGTAAGGATTCATAATATAAGGTGTTACCCATGCACCTTTTGGTTTTCCGGGAATAGTATCTGAGATTGTAACTGCTGAATCATTAAGGAATCCGTTTGAATTCCTAAAAATAACACCATTTTGCTGGGTTACATACATAAAATTACTGTTTGAATGGTCAACTATGCATTCCATACCGTCTCCACCGGAAACATCTTCCCAAACTGGATTTTTAAACATTTTGCTTCCATTATCCTGTAAACCTGTCAGAACTAAATTTGGATTTGTTTGAGATACACCTATTCTGTAAATCTGACTTATAACAAGTCCATTAGATAAATCCGTCCAGTTTGTTCCTTCATTAGTCGTTTTATAAATTCCGCCGTCATTGCCTTCAAATAAGATGTTGCTGTTGTTCTGATAAACAAGTGCATGTTTATCTGCATGAGTAACCGGCCTTTTGGGAACTTGGTTATACGAAGTATCGGGGGTCCATGACGTATTTGATACCCAGTTTACACCTCCGTTAGTAGATTTCCAAGTCGTTATGGCACCCATAAATATAGTATTAATATTTAAAGGTGAAACTGCTATGCAAAGGTCATAGTTACCCTGTGTCATTGAGTCCTTTAAGCCACTTGTATAATAGCCCAATATACCTATAGGCGAATTAACATCAGCTCTTGAAAAACTTGAACCTGCATTTGTTGACTTAAATACTCCGCCAAAACCATATGATGATGTTGCAACAAGAGCATAAACGAATAATGGATTAGCAATTGAAACGCCAAGTTCAGCACGTATACCCGGAGCCAGATAAACCGTGTTAGTATTGGCACCGTGATTAGTTAACGTGATAACAGAAATCTGTTTATTTATGGAACTTGATGCAAAGATAGTACTTTGATCATCTGCTTTAAACTTCATATCAAAACAGGGATTTGCATATATTCTATTTTGCCATGTTGTTCCTCCATCTGTGGTTTTAAAAATACCATCCGTTGTGGAAACATAAAGTATTTGACTGTTAACAGAATTCAGCAGCAACCTGTAAATTAATTTTTTCTGTTTTATGTTGTAATTAATTCCGGTTGGATTCCATGTTATTCCGCCATTTACAGATTTATAAACTCCTATACTATTGTTATCCCCTTCCTGACCTCCGCTTAGCGGATGTATAGTAGAACCATCACGATCACCAGTGGCTATGTAAATAATATCAGTATTATTTCTGTCTATTACTATATCACTAACACCCAAAACAGGTAAAGACTCATTCATAATTGTCCAGTTAGCACCGCCGTTAGTGCTTTTCCATAGTCCGCCTGAGGGACTGCCAACCCATATAATATTTACATTTGTCGGATGGAATGCGATACAGTTTATCCTTCCAAGCCCTGCATATTCTCCTGCTGAAGAATTCGTTCCTAAATTAACCCAGTTTGCAGATTTATCTGAATAATTCGTACCCTGCTTATATTTTATAAATTCATCAACAGAATTAGTTTTCGGAAACTCACCGGTTTTGAGATTAACACGCTGCTCCCAGTAATTTTCCCAGCGCTTGTAGAGTTTCCATCCGCCGACCTTTGTTTTAGTCCCGTTTACCATTCGATAGCCATGGTCAACATTCAGCGAGGACCAGTATTCATTCATCGCCTTCTGAATCTGGAAGAACGTAGAATTTTCATTCAAGTTGTACATTTTTACAACGGACTCAGGAATAGGCTGAGCAGATAAACCTGTGAATGCAATAATCAGCATTACAGACAGTAATAATTTTTTCATAATATATAAAATTAAAAGTTATTGAATAAAACTCTGAGTCTCTGTTTTAATGTGTGAGAACCATTTTCGTAATTACAAATTACCGGGAGCTCAAAGTATTTTGTGCCTTAAAAATTATTGAGATAAATGTATTAGTAATTTAGTTGTGTTTTAGATAATTGCCGGACGGACAAAGAATAAATATTGTAGAACCATATAAATGGTTGGAATTTGAAAAGTGTTTTTAATTGGTAATATAGGCCGGGTCAATAAATATATATTCGTTGTCAGTTGAATAAAAATAAACCAACGGTGTCAAAGAACGACCCCCATTCTTAATTATTTATTTCCCCTTGGTAAAGTAAGTAATATTTTATTAATTTGATACTCTATTTTTAAGAAAAACCATAAATTAATTTACTTAAAATGAATTCTCAAACAAGATAAATTCGAAATATGGGTAATAAAAAACATGCAAACAATCGTTTACAAATGTAACAGATTATTCAAGCTATGCTTAGCACTTATTTCAACAATATCATACGCTTTTGTATGTTAGTTTTACCTGACGTTAACCTATAGAAGTAAATTCCGCTGGATAAACCTTTACTGTTGAAAGTAAACTTGTAGCTACCTGCTTTCGCTATCTGGTTTACCGGCATGTCTATTTCTCTTCCCATGATATCGAATATTTTGACAGTAATGAACTCTGTTACAGGAACTGAAAACTCGATTGTTGTTACCGGATTAAAAGGGTTCGGATAATTCTGTTTCAATTCAAAGTTTTGGGGAATGCCTGTTGTTACAGGGGCAACAGAGGTTAACGTAGTATCCGTAAAAATCCAAACACCGCCGGTTGTTGATCCGGTTAAAGCAGCATACATTTTATTACCATGGCTGACGATTTGGTTTCCGCTGGCGGTTATGCCTGTATTAGTAAATGAAAGGCCATCGTTAGTTGATTTGAAAACACCGCCGTTTCCGTTAATATAAATATTTCCGGCAAGGTCCAGAGAACATCCCCTCATTGAACCGGGCTGGGCTGAGACTGTTGACCAGTTATAACCGCCGTCTGTTGATTTAGTAAAGGGAGTGCCTGTCGATGTAGTCACCATGTATAATTCAGAAGATGATTTCTGCATGACACCCCAGCAAGAATTTATATTATACGGACCTGAAAAACTGAAGCCCGAATTAGTGGAAATAAAAAGACCTGTTAAACCTGTTGTTGAAGAGGCACCCGCATAAAATATGTTTGAATTAAACCTGTCACCAATCAGAGTGACAATAGTTATTCCAGTAAGAGCAGTATCGGGAAATGTAACTCCAAAATCAGTACTGCGAAAGATGCCGCCATTGTTACAACCAACCAATACGTATCCGTTTTTACCGCACACGATTGACTGAACATTTTTATTTCCAAAAGCGCTGATAGGAATGTTTACCCAGTTGTTCCCCCCGTCGGTTGATTTCATCACACCGTTGGAAACATTCGCACCGAAAATGTTGCCGAGTGAGTCAACAGAAAGACCTAAGAAATTTGACGGACTACCGGTTAATAAAGTGAGCCAGTTCTGACCTTCGTTTGTAGTTTTATAAATTGCTTTTACTGTTCCTGAAGAACCTGCGTAAATATTGCCAAATCTATCCTTACAAACAGACCACATGGAAATGCCGTTTAATGTTTGAGTCCAGGTCTGGGATAGAGATATTTCTGAAGATAGAACAAAAACAACAATAAAAAGTACGTATAGTTTTTTCATAGTTAAATTTGTTTAGTTCGTAACTGGTAAATATTATATTATTCATACAATAAAAACAATGGAAGAAAATTTAGGACAAAACGGAGTTAACAACATTTGTACCATTTCAAAAACGCACACAGAAAGAACTAATGGATTATGATTTACACTGATTTAGAACTTAAAAGCAATTGAACGCGGATTATCGCGGATGGAACGGATTGACACGAATTGAAGAAACCGAATATTGCCAGCGGGAAAGAACAGGAAAGAGTAATTTGAACAGGGATGATAATCTATTGGAAGCTCGAAAAATAAGAAACTCCCTCTGAATAATTAGAGGGAGTAAGTTTATTAGATTAATTACAGAGTAGCAATATCTATTACGAAACGATATCGGACATCGCTTTTAAGCATTCTTTCGTAAGCTGTGTTAATATCCTTTATATTTATTAGTTCAATATCAGATACTATATTGTGTTCAGCGCAAAAATCGAGCATTTCCTGTGTCTCAGGAAGACCGCCTATCAAAGAGCCTGCAAGACTTTTTCTACCCATAATAAGACTGAACGAAAATATCTGAGACGGAGTAGCCGGTGCACCTACACATATATGTACTCCATTAGGACGCAGCAACGTCAGATATTGGTTGTAATTGTGTTCTGCGGAAACAGTGTCAAGAATAAAATCAAAATATCCTGCGACTTCCTGCATTTGTTTCTCATCTTTTGTTACTACAAATTTGTGAGCACCGAGCTTTAGTGCATCATCTTTCTTCGAAGCTGATGTACTTAATACAGTAACTTCAGCACCAAAGGCAACACCGAATTTAACACCCATGTGTCCAAGTCCGCCGAGCCCAAGTACTGCAAGTTTGTGCCCTTTGCCGACTTTCCAGTATCTTAACGGTGAGTAAGTTGTAATACCTGCGCAAAGAAGCGGAGCTACTGCGGGCAGGTTTAGTTTATCAGAAACTCGGAGCACGAATTCTTCGTTAACAACTACATTGTTCGAGTATCCGCCAAATGTAAGAGTCTTTTTATCCTGTTCATAACCGTTATAAGTCATCGAGCCATTCGGGCAAAACTGTTCAAGACCTTCTTTACAGTTATCACAAGTACGACATGAATTAACAAGGCAGCCAACTCCTACAAGGTCACCTTCTTTATATTTTTTAACATGATTTCCAACTTTAGTAACTTTTCCTACTATTTCATGACCGGGCACCATTGGGTATATGGAATTTCCCCATTCTCCCCTGACCTGATGCAGGTCGGAGTGGCAGACCCCGCAGTACATTATTTCAATTTGTACATCATGAGAACCTACTTCACGGCGTTCAAAATTCCAGGGTGCTAATCCTGATGTTTCATTATGAGCAGCATATCCTTTTGATTTTAACATTTTCGATTTCTTTTAATTTAAATAGAAGATTAGTTAATGAATTATAATACAAAACGAATACACTATATTATAAGTTCAATGATATTACTAATCTTCCAAGTGACCAAACTTGCCATTGTAGAAATCATTAAATGCCTGCATTAACTCATCACGAGTATTCATTACAAATGGTCCCTGAGCTGCAATTGGTTCATTTATAGGCTCACCGCTCATGATAAGTACAATAGAATCTGATACAGCTTCAATATTAAAATCCTCACCTGTATTTTCAAACAGAACGAAGTTATCAGCAGGAGCAATTTCTGTTTCGTTAACTTTAATTTCTCCTTCAATAACAAGCAGGCCTGTATTGTAATCCGCAGGAAAACTAAAGCCAGACTTTCCGTTTTTATTCAATTTTGCGTTCAAAAGATTAACAGGTGTAAAGGTAAATGCAGGACCTTTTGCATCTTTGTAGCTTCCGGAAATAACTTCTATGATACCTGCGTTGTCAGGAAGATTATATTTTGCCATCATGTTATTAGTAATAGCCTGATATTTGGGTTCATACATTTTATCTTTTGCGGGAAGGTTAACCCAGAGCTGTACCATTTGCATATCACCGCCTTTCAATGCCCAGTTCTTTTCGTGATATTCTTTATGAAGAATTCCGGAAGCGGCAGTCATCCACTGAACATCACCCTCACCAATGACACCGCCGGCACCTGTGCTGTCGTGGTGTGCAATCTTCCCTCTGTATGCAATTGTAACCGTTTCAAATCCACGGTGAGGGTGCACGCCTACTCCCCTGGGTTTATCAGTCGGAGAAAGATAAAACTTTGCACCGTAGTCAAGAAGCAGAAATGGCGACATCCTCTGCATGCTAAGATAGCTTACAGCCGGGATAAAATTATGAACGCGAAAACCATCGCCGACATAATGATGCGGTCTTGGTTTTATAACTTGCTGAACTTTTCTTA
>JBHELA010000137.1:0-8135 GCA_041859005.1 Ignavibacteria bacterium | reverse complement strand
GCTTATTTACTATTTTTGTATTTACTTCAAATTTACCTATTTGATTTATGGACTTAAAATTATCTAAAACAGCACAGGAACTTATTCCATCCGGAATCAGAAAAATATCTGATAAAGTAAACGAAAGAATTGAAAAAGGCGAGAAGATATTTAATCTTACCATCGGTGATTTCAATCCGAAAGTTTTCCCGATACCCTCGGTTCTGAAAGATGAAATAAAGAAAGCTTACGACGAAGCACAGACAAACTATCCGCCCTCTGACGGCGTGGCAGGTTTGCGGAAAGCCGTCTCGCAATACATAAAAGAACGCGGAGGGTTCGATTACGGAATGGATGAAATAGTCATCGGCAGCGGCGCAAGACCGCTTACATACACACTTATGAAAACCCTCGTTGACCCGGGAGAAAAGATAGTCTATCCCGCGCCTTCGTGGAATAATAACTGCTATGTACAACTCGTTGACGCAGTACCCGTAACAGTGCTTACAAAATTTGAAAATAATTTCGTGCCTACGGCAGATGAATTAAAACCTCACCTGAGAGACGCAGCCCTTATAGCTTTAAACTCACCCCAGAATCCGAGCGGCACGGTGTTTACAAAAGAAGAACTTAAAAAAGTTCTTGACCTTGTCGTAGATGAAAACAAAAAGAGGGCTAAAGAAAACCGCAAGCCGTTGTATATATTCTATGATATGATTTACTGGATACTCGTTTACGGCGATACTAAACATTACAACCCGGTAGAGTTAAATCCCGAAATCAGAGACTATATTATCTTTATAGACGGTATATCAAAGTGCTTCGCTGCAACAGGAGTAAGACTTGGCTGGGCTTTCGGTCCTAAACCTATCATTAAAAAGATAAGCGCTATTCTTGCACACATCGGTGCTTGGTCGCCGAAACCCGAACAGGTTGCTGCGGGAAGATTCCTTATGAATACCTCAGCCGTTGACGATTTCTTTACTAATTTCAAAAGCGAACTGTTCATGCGGCTTAATACTTTTTATGAAGGTATTATCGAAATAAAGAAATCAGGATATGATGTTGACGCTATTTATCCGCAGGGAGCAATATACCTGACTGTAAAGCTGAATCTGGCCGGAAAGAAAACTGAAAACGGGAAAGTGTTAAATAGTATCGATGATGTCCTCGGTTACATTCTTGAAGAGGGTAAAATTGCTCTTGTACCGTTCTATGCTTTCGGTGCCGAAAAAAACTCGCCGTGGTTCAGGCTTTCTGTAGGGACCTGCAGCAAGGAAGAAGCGAAGGAAGCTGTAAAAGTTCTTAAAGAAACGATTGGGAAACTAAAATAAATTAAAGTACTTTACAATAGTTTATAAAGAACCCGGCTAATCGGTCCGGGTTTTTTGTTTGCTTAAATAACTTCTGATTCTTTCGGCAGCATTTTCTCCCAGGTTATTATAATAGAAAGGATAATCAAAACTGTGATACACTCCTTTCGGAAACAACGGATTGCCGAAATATAAAATTTCCGGATTAACTGAATTGCATACAACAACACCCCTTTTCCTGTCAACCCGTGCATCCGCATAGTTCTTCACGTTTGATTCCAGAATATTCCATTGCTCATCAATTATTAACGATCCGAGATTCTGTTCTTTTGATGCATGTGTTTCTTCCTGCGTCCATGTGATGGGGTTGATAGTAATACTTTCGGGAAGCCATGCAATATTCCGCCCGTGTATTTCAGGTGCTTCTGTATTGTACGATATTATTACCCCTGTATCTTCGGAACTCTCTGCAATTTTAAGATGAGAAAACTTTGAAAGAAAAGGTTTTGTAACGGGACATCCGATTATGTATGCTGCAATCATTCTTTCGTAAACTTCGGCATGTTCTTTCATGTACCTTGCAAGAATGCTCAGCAGAAGAGCAGAGCCCTGTGAATGCCCGGCAAGTATAAACGGACGTCCGTTATTTAAATGCTTAGTGTAGTATTCAAAAGCTCCTGTAGCATCGGGTAAGGGGGCACGCAAAAATACGTCTCTTATTTTATCCGTTGATTCAAGAAAACATTCGATAGATGCCTGCCTGTAGAAAGGTGCAAATATATTGCATGAACTTTCGAATGCAAAAGCCTGAGATTTAAGTGTAATTTCCGAACCTTCGAGCATTGAAGCGTTATTTATTTCACATATGTCGGGCTCGCTTGTATTGCATTTTATCCAGGCTGTTGGATAAAGATAGAATACATCTGCCTGTTTATTTATGGAATCAGGCAAAGAAAGCCAGTGCTTCGGATTTGAGTAATCGATTCTGTTATATATGGTCATGGAATTATTTTAGAACAACCATTCTTCTTGTCTCTGTAAAATCACCCGCAGTAATTTTGTAAAAGTAAACTCCCGTAGAAAGTGATGATGCGTCAAAGTCAATAACGTAAGAACCTGCTGATTTCTCATCGTTTAAAAGACTCACAGTTTCTTTCCCGAGTATGTCGTAAATTTTTAATGTGACGATTGACTTTTGGGGAATGTCAAAGCTGATTTTAGTTACTGGATTAAACGGATTCGGATAATTCTGTCTTAGTGAAAATTTTTCCGGTATCCGATTTCCGTTTTGCTTTATTTCAGTAAGTGCACTCAGAGAAAACGCAAGATTAGGTCTGTTAACCTGCGTACTGCCTGCCGTTAAATCCGTACATCCGTTGCCTGATGGAAGGTCTAAATACTGATGCCATGTTAACCCCGGCTTGTTTGAAGCCATTACAGAAGAGTTAGCACTTATCGAATTATTGTTATAACATACTTCTATAACAAGGTTGCTCGTACCGTTCCAGAGAAAAGGAGTAAAAGGAAAATATACCCATCCTGAACCGGGCATAGTGAAGTTACCCGAGTAAACAGTGTTCCATTCAGAATTAATAAAACCTGTTAGTGAAGTAAGGTTTGTGCTCTGAATTTTAATCGTTAATCCGTTTAGAACCAGCGGAGAGGCATTGATAACATTGAAACTCACTCCCATTATACGGGCAGACGAGTTGCCCCATACAGCATTCAGTTCGCTCGCAAGATACAACATGTCAGTTCTCGCATCCATGTAGAAAGTCTTAAACGGATGCGATGCTGCTAAAGTACCATTCCCAACGTAAACAAACGAAATAGCATCCACTTTAAACTTGTAAAGAGAGGTTGAATCTGTATTATGATTTGAAGAATTATCTCTTGCAAAAACTCTGTAGTATATTGAATCGTTAGGCAGAACACCTGCACCTGTTGTATTGAAGACTCCTTTGAAGACATCGCCCGATAAATTATTAAGCTTGAAATGTTTTATCCCTGTCGATGTGTTGTTTCTGTACCATCTTACCCAGACCGAATCAATTCCATAATTATCTGATACAAATGCGTTTACCGTGTCAGGCCAGTTCGACCAGCTTGATGTTGCGATAGGTGTATGGCTTATTACAGGCTTCGTAATATCGCTTCCTGTTTTAAAGCTAAAAGTATTAGATGGTGCATTAATCGGCAGACTCGATACTCTGTTATTCTGGTCAGTTGCTTTGATGTAATATTTATATGTCGAAGCAGTGCCGTTTCCCGGAATAGATGCCGAGTATGTATTCCCGCCAGTATTTGTCATTGAAGTGCTGTCTGTCAATGTTCCGATGCCGTAATAAACCTTTGCCGAGAGTATTGTCGTACCAAACGAATATATATTTGCCGTTACAATATAAGGACCCGTAAGACTTTCAGAATCCTTGAGAGGATTGTGTGTTATGTACGGCTTTAGTTCCATCTTAGCCGTGTAAACCTGCGTAACTCCGTTTCTGTTGTCCGTCCAGACAGGATAAAGAACATTGTTTGCTGAAGTTATTCCAATGTAATCCGAATAGTAACCGTCAGAATATCCGGCAAGAGGAATTGGTTTATGCGGTCTGTCGCTTGCTTTAATGTTTGCGAATGATGTGCCGCCGTTTGTCGATACCGCAACATAGATATCGCAGGAATCCGGTGTGTATGAATCACGGTTGTCATAAAATGCAATTGCTACATTACCGTTTGAATTGTCAACTGCTATCCATGGCAGGAATTGATTCTTACCATTATTAAGTACATCGTTATTAACTCTTACCGGAGAAGAAAAACTTGAGCCGCCGTTTGTCGAATAACTGAAACATACATCCGCATCCGTTCCAGCAGGAGCAAGATTCCTCTGCGCCCATGTTACATAAATATGTCCTGAGTTATTTATAGAAACAGATGGAAACGAATTTACACGTATTCCGTTCGGCTGAATGTAACCTCTTATTCCGCTGATAGTAATCGGATAAGTCGGCGCAGACCATGTAAGACCGCCATTCGTTGACTTTGTAAAAGCTATTTTGTCTTCGATGCTGCTCGATAAATCCGGCGTTGCCCACATGCAATAGACCGTCCCGTCCTGCGCTACAACTATCTTTGCTCCCTGCTCATAATGACCCGCAGCAGGCGAGCCTATCGCCTGCGATACGCTGAACGTAAGCCCGTTATCGGTAGAGTAAGAAAGATATATGCGGGGCTGCGTAAGATTAAAGTTGCTCCATGCAGCGTATATCCTGTTGTAATAAGGACTTGAGGGTGTCTTGTCAACCGCTGTTGTGTTCATGTCGTATTGCGTGGAAGAAGGCACAACAATTCTTCCGCCCCAGTTTATTCCGTTATTAAAAGAGCGGTCAACAACTACGTAATCATCAAGATAATTATAGAATAAACCGCCTGTATTATTGTGTACAGCCGAAGGATTGCTCGAGTAATATACAGAACCCGGAATAATATCACCACCCGTCCAGTTATTGCCTGAATTTGATGATGAATAATAACCCATCCCGTAATCGGTGTTTGCACCAATAAATACGTTGTTCGGGTTAGCCGGTGATATTGAAACAGAAGGCTCTGACTGATTATACGAACTTGAAAAAACCCTTATGTTAGGATACTGAGTCACTACATTGTTTCCTGAAACAGAATAACCGCTGTTATTAATGCTGTTGTACTGTATCTGGTTAGTAATTTTGCCGGGTACATAATCGTTGCCCTTTACTACCATCTTTTCCTGACCAAGAGCTAATAAACTTAATGAAAGAACTAATATTAAAACTGTATTGTATTTAAGGATTTTCAAGTTGTTCAGATATTTATTTATATAATCTATACAATATACAGGGATTTTTCAATTATAAAATAAAACTGATTTACTGTGAGAATGAAACCACTTCTTCAATTACTGTTTCAAGGTGAGCCGTAGATCCTGCAAAAGGATGTACTGCCCCGAATGTATGTCCCGTGTTCTCCAGAATTTTAAGCATAGATAAATCCTTGCTTTTCAGTCCGTCATAAATAGTCTGCGCCTCGTCTGCATCGACTGCCATATCTTCAGAGCCGTGTATAATCAGAACAGGTACTTCTATTCGTCCGAGAGCTGTTTTAATATCAAGCCGCTCAGCATGCCGTTCAAGATCTTCAAGAAGTGAGACGTTCATCCTCATCTTTTGCTTCGTGCGTGTATTAAGAACTTCTATGAACCCGCGCTCACGCCAGATTCGTTTCGTTTCTTCCCCGTATCGGTAAAAATCTGAAACAGAAGCAAGTACAACAAGCTTCTTTATGCGCTTATCCTCGGCAGCTTTAAGTATAGCAATCCCTCCGCCGCGTGAATGCCCTGCAAGTATAAGTTTATTAAAATCATAATTATAATTTCCGTGCTGCGATTCAAGGTAATCTATAACACAGCCGAGGTCATCAAGCTCTTTTGAGAATGTGTTTATGGCAAAGTTATCAAGACGTTCAAAGTCAACGGGATTGGCTTTTTCGTTATCCGTACCATTAAGCGAAAAGTTAAACGATACAGTGAAAATGTTTTGGTTTGCAAACTTATCAAACATATACGGAAAGCATCCCCAGTCTTTAAACCCTTTGAAGCCATGGCAGAATACGAGCAGCGGCAGCTTTGAATCCGCGTTTTCGGGATAACGGAAATCCATGTTGATTGTATTCCCGTCCTGATTTTTAATCTTTATGTTCTCAGGCATCAGCTACTTAGCTTTCTTCTTACCTTCTTCGTAAATACGCGTATGTGCGGGGTCAAGCTGAGAAAGTTTATCGTAAATACCTTTGTCTCCGTAATTGAGGAATGAATCTGATATTTCCTGAGCTTTCGTTTCAAGAAAATAATCAACGCTGTACGCTCTCACCTCTTTCTTCTTAATCTTAGCTATTTTTTCTATAGAATTAAAAAGGTACGCGTATGCATTTCTTGAAAGCCCGAGCGAATCTATACCAAGCCAGTGATACTCATAGAAACCGTTCCTGAAATCATCAAACCTCGGGTTCATAAGCTCCTGAACCATCACAAGCCTCGAGGGCTTTGAACCGCCGCCTGTTTCAGTCCATCCAGTACGTTCAACCATCGGCTTGTTGCATATATCCATCGCTTTCTGAAAGTAAATACTCCTGTTCATCGGATGGTCCTTCGGAAAGAAAGAATCCTGATCGTAGCCGAGCATCAAGTATGCATAATAATCAAAGAAACTTATAAACGGGTCGAAACGGAATTCATTCTTTATAAACTGAATAGAGCGGTTGTAATTAAACTTGAATCTCTCGTCTATATACTTGAATAATGTCGTGTATCTCGGATTCTGGCGTTTGTCGGGTGCATCTACTATCCTCTGGCTCACAAAAAGAACCTGCGCATCATACTGGTCTATTCCGTTTGTGCCTTTAAAAGTAACCTGCATAGCACCTTTAATCTTATACATGTCGGCGCCGGGTCTGTTCTGCTCGTTAAATATGGCATTATCGTAAAACTTGTTCTTGTTAAAATAATCTTCGAGCTGCTGCTTCATGTCCTTGACCTTGTCTTTAGCGTCAGGGGGCAAAGCGTCAACATTGAGAGTAACAGTTATATCAAAGTCCTGAGCCTTTACAAAACCCGCAAAACCCGTCCATAACACCGAAAACAAAAGAAATACAAATAGTTTTTTAAACATTAAGTGCTTTATTAATTTCTAATTAAATTTTGAATTCTTATTTTAATAATCAATACCAATGAAACGCTTTATTTTACCAATATTATTCCTATGTGCCTCATATTTACAGGCGCAATTTGAAAACACTGATGTCGGTGCCCGGCCGACTGCAATGGGAGGAGCGTTTACTTCAGTATCTGATAATTCTCTTGCCGTTTTTTACAATCCCTCAGGACTCGGACAGATGGAATACAGGGAGTTTGCTGTATATTACAGTCCCGCTCCTTACGGATTAACAGAGCTTTCAACCGCCTCTGTTTCATACGCCGAACCGACAAAATACGGAACGATAGGTGCTGCATTCAAAACGTACGGCTTTGATTTATACAGGGAAAATAACTTTATTGTTTCATACGCAAACAGCTATAAAGGCAGAATATACTACGGTGCAAACCTTAATCTGTATAATCTGCACATACAGAATTATAACAATGCAACCGCATTCGGAGTTGATTTAGGCGCAATGGCATACATAGCCGAATTCCTTCAGTGGGGCTTCTTCGGAAAGAATATAACCGGCACAAAGATAGGCGAATCCAAAGAAAAGATTGCTCAGGTTTACAGAACAGGATTGATGTACCAGCCCGAAGAGTATTTAAGAATCGCTGCTGAGGCAGAAAAAGATGTACGTTATCCGCTTTCTATTAGAGGCGGAATAGAATATAATGTTATAGAATTTATTGACCTGCGGTTTGGAGTAGGCAGTGAGCCGGCTCTTTTCTCCGCCGGTGTCGGAATTAATTACAATATGTTTTCTTTCGATTACGGCTTTACAAAGTCAGAAGACCTTGGCTTTACGCACCTTGGAACCGTGTCTTTTAATTTCGGCGGCATGAAAGGAAGAAAAGAATCCAGAGAAAGACTGAAGAAATCTTTTGAATAATTACAACTTTAAATGACTCTTTGTCCCAAGGTCTTAGAGCTGTGTGAAAACAAACAAAAGTTTGTCATCCCGCTCGTTTTTGGCGGGGATCTAATTATTGTTCTTTAATCCTCCTTCTCAGGGACCACCTTGGAAAGGGGAAACACTGTAAAAGAATGTTTTTGAATAAATATAATTATAAATGACCTATTTAGTAATCGGCGAACCGTGTGTTGACCTTAT
>JBHELA010000106.1:0-6194 GCA_041859005.1 Ignavibacteria bacterium | reverse complement strand
TTGAAGAGCCTGTACCTGCGCAATGAAGGTTGACTGAGAAACGACGTCGGGTGTAAAGTGCATTGTCATATCGGAGGGAGATGTCGGCTCGGCAAAGGCAATACAGATTACGTTGTATCTTGAATCAATCTGGTCGAGCATAACATAAGGAGCGCCGGAATCATTCCAGTTGTGCCAGTACCCGATTAAAACAGAGGTTTGGGAATTAGCTGAAACACAATTTATCAAAAAGAAAACCAACAAATAAATTACAATTTTGCTTTTCTTCATACATCTCCTACAAATAACTTTATTAAATAATTATATACAAAAGTAAATATGATATGTTAAGAAATCAAACCATAGTAATTGGAGGAATATTAAACGCATTTTACACTCCTTTTAATTACCAGTTTGAAAAAATTACTATTTTGGTTTTAAGAATCGAAAAACTGATTTTAATATTGATTAATGATTAACAATTGATAGAACAGGGAACCTTTTTGAATAAAATCATATTATAAATCAATAATCGGATTGGTATTAGACCCGAGATAGTAGATATTCGGATATGTCTTTGTTTTCATAAGGAGGAAATAATTTGGATATTAGGGTAAAACCTGATAAACATATAAGGACTATTCAGTTAAAAACTAAAGGAGAACAGTTATGAAAAAACGACACTACTCAATTATTTTGATAATTGTTGTAATTACACTTTTCGCTTTGATTGAGAATAAAGCGAATGCAACTATTCATACTATAACGGTACAAAACAATTTCTTCAGCCCTTCTTCAATTAATGTATTAGTAGGAGATACTGTACATTTTCAGTGGGTTGAAGGGAATCATACAACAACATGTGATCCGGGAACACTGCCTGGTACATCATACCCTGCGGGATTTTTTGGATGGGATGCTGTCATGAATAGCGGGAACACGGATTATTATGTTGCGATTACACAGCCGGGCGCATACGTTTACGGCTGTCAGCCGCATTGGCCTGCAATGCAAGGCACAATAACTGCTACAACAGGATATAAATACTGGATAGGAATAAACGGCGGCGGTGACGGAGCAAGCTGGACCGATGCCTTTAACTGGTTGGACGGCACAGTACCAAGCACCACAGACAGCGTACTGTTAAATAATTCATTTGTAACATCAACCTATTTTGTAAATTTACCGGGCGGTACGGCCAGAACACAAGTCGCAAAAATTGTTATTCAACCGACACTTCCTAACAGTATTTATTTTGTGTTACCTTCGACGAATACGATTGATTCATCGTTGAGATTAGGAAACGGGAGCGGCAGTCCTTATGATTTTGTTATTGGCAAAAACGGGATTTTCTGGTATAAGACAGGAGCAACATCAGGACTGCCATTCGTATTGCTTAATACCACGGATTCGATACAGATTCTTGACGGAGGGTTATGGTGGCATAATTGCAGGGTAGGGCAGACAGGGATTGCAAATAAATTATCCAAAAGACCTGAAACAAAATACGGCACTTTCAGGTATGATATGACGACTCTTTCGTTTGCAAGCATTCAATTTCAAAATATCACTTACGGTAATTTAGAATTGAGCGGATACTCTGCGGCCGGAGGTGTTTATATGGCGAAAAAATATATTACGACAGGTTCAAGCGCATGCAACGTGAGGGGTAATTTTTATATGGATGAATACTGCTATGACAGTACGACAATGTTAAACAATCTGAATATTGGCGGAAATTTTACAATGTACGGAAAAATTGTTTATAGTGGTAATTCGACTCGGAATATAAATTTTAACGGGACTTCACTTCAGACTATTGAATGCGGGGGATTATCTGCTATAAATTATCAAATTAGCAGATCTGTATCATTTAATAATGCTGCTGGTTTTAACATAACTACGCCTTTTTATGTGGATTCGGTTACAATGACCAACGGAAACATTGCAACAGCAGGAGGGGCATGGCTCGGTGTGGGATACGACGCAACGAACAAAGGCTATTTAAACAGAATAGGTGGAATTGTAACAGGTCAAATGGAAAGATGGTATTTAGCAGGAGCTATATCGGATCCCTTAATATTCCCGGTTGGTACATCAACGGTATTAAAGCAGGCAACAGTAAAATTTTCAACAGCACCGACAACTGCAGGCAGAATTGGAGTAAAATTTATTGATAATGGTACGGGAGGTTCTGATTTACCGGTCACATTGAATGACGCAGGTTTTCCAGTAACGAGAAGGTCAAACTCATACTGGCAAATGACAGGAACATGGTTAACCGGAGGTCTCATAGATGTTGATTTAGACGGCAATGGACAAGAGGGTATAACAAATTCAGCAAATTTAAGGGTTGTCTGGTCTAACGACGGTGGTACAACTTTTTCTCTGCAGGGAGTTCATAAGAACGGAACATTAAATACAGGAAAACGAGGTGATGTCGGATATTATTTCAGTGATTTTTACATAGCTGCTGGTGCCGATAACCCACTTCCAGTACAATTAGCATCTTTTAATTCAACGGTTAACGACAGAAGTGTTAGTTTACGATGGACAACAGCTTCAGAACAGAATAACGCATACTTTAATATAGAAAGGAAAAACTCTGCTGATGAAAACTGGAATACGATTGGCAAAGTAAATGGCGCGGGTAACTCCGGTACAATAAGAAATTATACATTCACTGATAAAGGAAATAACACGGGGAGATTTAACTATAGACTGAAACAGGTGGATTTTAACGGAAACACAGAATATCATAACCTTGCAAATGAAGTTATTATAGGAGTTCCAAGCAAATATGACATTGGACAGAATTACCCGAATCCGTTCAACCCAACGACAAAGGTTGACTTCCAGCTTCCTGTTGACAGCAAGGTTTCTATACTTGTTTATGATATGACGGGACGAGAGTTAAAAACACTTCTGAACAATGAGCTGCGAACTGCGGGATACTATACCGCAGAGTTCAACGGCAGTTCATTCGCGAGCGGTACGTATTTCTACAGGTTTATAACAGAAGCCGGAGGCAAGCAGAATATTATAACTAAGAAAATGGTTTTGATAAAATAATACTTAGAAATTCCGTATATTTTTTCGGAGATTTCCGTAATTACAACCCCCTGTCTTTCAAGGCAGGGGTTTTTTAATACAAGGTTTATATTTTATAAATGGAAATAAAATAAGAAATGCGTTTTTAGATAAAGATAAGGTACTGTTTTAATTTTATAAAAATTTAATATTTCTTGAATGGAACAGTAATTAATTCAATTATGTTCATAAGAAAAAGGAGAACATACATACCTCAATTCAAAGTAACAGAATAGGCATTATGTTAAGTAATTATTTTTACTAACTAAACAATAAAGCAATGAAAAACACTTTTCTATTTATTGTGGGATTGCTATCTATCGTATTTATTACGAAGATAGCACAATCACAGGTCACAGTATCCGGTTCGACAGGAGCGGACGGAAGCTATACAACATTAACAGTTTCAGGAGGTGCATTTGATTTAATCAATTCATCCGTTCAAACAGGCAATAATATAGTTATCACTATCACTGCTGATGCTACAGCGGAAGACGGCGCAACAAGTCTAAACGCAGGGGCATGGACAACATTAACGATTAATCCCTCAGGCGGTGCCGCAAGGACAATATCAGGAACTGTTGCAACAGGTCCGATGATTAATTTAAATGGTGCGGATAATGTTACGATTGATGGATTGAATACCGGAGGCAATTCATTAACAATCACAAATTTATCAATATCTAGTGCTTCAACTGTTTCGACAATAAGATTTATTGGCGGAGCGACAAGTAACATCATTACAAATTGTACTGTTCTTGGCTCATTTACAGGAAATGTAGGTACTAACGGCGGCACAATTTTCTTTTCAACAGATGACCTAACCGCAAATGGTAATGATAATAATACAATTTCAAATTGTAACATAGGACCCGCCGGCAGTACTCTGCCCACGAAGGGTGTTTATGGAAATGGCTCTACTACAACTACTGCAATTGGAAACAGCGGAATAGTTATTAATAACAACAATATTTACGATTATTTCGGAGCGGCCGTTACAAGTGCGGGAATTTATACATTAGGCGGCTGCAATAACTGGACAGTTACAAATAACAGATTTTATCAAACCGGAACAAGAACGTGGACTTCGGGTGCACAGCATTCGGCAATATGGTTGACACCTTCAACGGCTACTCAAGGTGCTCAGGGAATGATTATATCCGGAAATACTATCGGATATTCTGCTAGTAACGGAACAGGCACCTATACTCTAACAGGATCAACGGGTAAATTTATCGGCATCATGCTTACAGCCATAACAGGCGGAAATCCTAACAGAATATCCAATAATACCATTACCGCAATCAGCATGACAGGAGTGACTTCAAACGGGACAGACGTTTTATCGCCTTTTCTGATGATTTGGGCTTCTAACGGCTTAACAAATACCGACAGCAACACTATAGGAAGCCAGAGTTTAACCGGCGTACTGACGTTTTCAACCACTTCGACATCTTCAACGGATGTGATTGGAATATATAATACTGGCGCTAATGTCTGGAACGCAATAAACAACAATATCGGAGGTGTAACGGCAAATAATGCCGGCGCAACGAGTAATTTTGTTTTGTACGGGATAAGGGCTAATATTGGAAGTTCAGTTACCTTTACGGCAACTAACAACACAATTGGAGGAACTATTGCAAATTCGATACAGAACAATTCTACAAGTTCCCGGTCAATTTCAACTGGGATGCTGACATTTAACACTCCGGTAGTATGGACATCAAATGTTATCAGAAATATTACCAGTGCGGGAGGCACGGGTACTACGTCATCTGCTTCTGTCATGGGAATGGGTTTGACGAATACTACTCCAAACCATACATTATCACGGAATACGATACACACTCTTTCAAACACAAATACATCAGCCGCAACGACCGTCTGCGGTATTCAATACACGGGCGGAACAGGTCAAAGTGTTGTTGAAAGGAATTTTATTCATAGTTTGAATAATGCAAGTACGGCTGGTATTATTAATGGTATTAATGTTAGTGGTGGAACGACGACTTACAAGAATAATATGATTCGTCTTGGTGTTGATAAAGACGGAAACTCAATTACGAATTCGGTTTTAATCAGTGGTATTAATGAACCGCTTGGAACCGATAACTTCTATAACAATAGTGTTTATGTCGGCGGTTCTTCTGTGGTGTCGGGAACAGTAAATTCATATGCATTTAACAGTACTCAGACAATCAACACGAGAAATTTCAGGAACAATATTTTTTGGAATGCAAGAAGTAATACTTCAGGTACAGGAAAACACTATGCTGTAAGAGTCGGAGGTACAGCACCTAATCCGACAGGACTTACTATAGATTATAATTTGTACTATGTTTCAGGAACAGGGGGAACATTTGGGTTCTTCAATTCATCAGATGTGGCAAATTTTGCGGCATGGAGAACTGCTGTCGGACAGGATGGAGCAAGCATCTCGGGTTATGACCCTCAGTTCATTGCTCCTAACGGCACATCTTCAACGGTTGATTTGCATATACACGCATCTAATCCTACAGTTATAGAAGGTTCGGGTGTTTTAATCACGGGTGTAACTGATGATTATGACGGACAAACAAGAAGCGGATTAACACCAACAGATATCGGTGCAGATGCAGGTAATTTTGTTGGACTGGATGCATCTGCTCCTTTAATTTCATATACACCTCTGGGAAATACTACAGTAGGTGCTAACCAGACTTTAACAGCAACGATTACAGATGCATCAGGAGTGGGTTCAGGAGCAGGTTTACCAACGTTATACTGGAAACTTAATGCTGGTATTTATAATCCGGTAACAGGAACAGATATTGGCTCAAATCAATATACATTCACTTTCGGTTCGGCAACGACAACAACATTCGACATAATTTCATATTATATAGTTGCACAGGATAATGCAGGAACGCCAAATGTTGGCACTGCCCCTTCCGGCGGTTCTGGATTTACAATAAATCCTCCAGCCGCATCAACATCACCAGCATCGCCGTCATCTTTCACGGCGCTTGGAACAATATCAGGAATTAAGACTATAGGTTCTGGCGGTGATTATGCATACCTAAAATGGGCTTTTGATGATATTAATTCAAAAGTTGTAAACGGACCTATAACTTTAATACTTC
>JBHELA010000050.1:0-5565 GCA_041859005.1 Ignavibacteria bacterium | reverse complement strand
TGTAACTCAGGAAGTCCTTGTAAAGGTAATTACAAAACTTTCTACATTCAGAAAAGAAAGCAGTTTCAGAACCTGGCTATACAGGATTGTTTTTAACTATATTCTTAATCTCCGCCGTGTTAATGCAGAGCAATCCCGTTTAACGGATTTCAATTCATACGGCGAAGCAATAGACTCCTGTCCTGATAACGAATTCCCATCAACTTTTGGTTTTAAAGCTTCTGAAATTATTGAGGAGGTTAAGCTGTCTTGTATGTTCGGAATGCTGCTTTGCCTTTCGCGGGAACAGCGTCTTGTTTTTGTTCTTGGTTCACTTTTTGGAGTCACCGATGCGGTCGGCGCAGAGCTTCTTGAAATATCGAAGGAAAATTTCAGAAAAAAACTTTCAAGGGCGCGAAAAGATATGTTCAGTTTTATGAATAACAGATGCGGGTTAATGAAGAAATCCAATCCATGTATGTGCAGTAAAAAAGCATCTGCTCTCATTGATTCCGGTTTTGTTAATCCCGATAACCTTGTATTCAACCGTGATTATGTCAGCACAGTGCGTGAACTCGCTCCTTATAATCTTTCGAAATACGATGATTTCATATCTGAAAAAGGAAATAAATTATTTTCGGAACAGCCTTTCAGAAAATCACCCGATTTTGTCATTTATATCAGGGGGCTTATTGATTCAAATTCTTTCAGAGAAATTTTTAAATTTAATTAATATCATGAAAAAACTTTTACTTACAATATCAGCTATTTTATTACTTTACGCTTCATCTGAAGCGGTAATCAGGAATGTTCCGGGCACTTATTCGACTATTCAGTCGGCAATTAATGCCTCTGCTAACCGTGATACGGTACTTGTTGCACCGGGTGTATATTTTGAAAATATTAATTTCAGAGGGAAGAAAATCGTTGTGACAAGTATGTTTTATCTTTCGGGAAATATGAGCTACATTAATTCTACGGTAATAAATGGCAGCACTCCTTTAATACCAGATTCCGCATCAACGGTTATTATCGGCGTAGGTGCGGATTCTGCTACTGTCCTGCAGGGGTTTAAAATAACGGGCGGAAAAGGCACTAAATGGTATGATGAGCACGGTGCGGGAGTTTACAGAGAAGGCGGCGGAATTCTGATTTCGTTTTCCAATCCTGTTATCCGCTTTAACATTATCACTGGAAATGAAGCAGTGAATTCAGAGGGCGTAAACGGAGCAGGTGGAGGCGGCATCAGAGCAGGGGACGGCCGACCGGTTATTATAAATAATATCGTTTCAAACAATACAGGTAAATACGGCGCAGGTATAGTTCTTAATTATACAGCGGCAATCGTTAAGAATAATGTCATCTGCGATAACTCAATGTCATCGACATATCTCGGAGGTTCTGGCATCTGGGCGAATAACAGATACGGTTCCTATTCAAATATTATAGAGAATAATACAATTACACGCAATTCCTCTCTTGCAGGAACAGCAGGTGTTCTTAGTTACTATTCCGCAAAACTTATTCTCAATAACAACATAATATGGGGAAACACTTCAGCCGGAAATCAACAGATTACTTTGTCCGGAGGGGGTACCGTAGTTGTTTCTTATTGCAACGTCCAGAACGGATATTCGGGTACAGGAAATATTAATCTGCCTCCTCAGTTTGCGGATACCAATTTTATACTTACAAACACTTCGCCTTGCATCGATGCAGGTGATACTTCTTCGATTTATAACGATATTCCGGATAATCTTAATCCTTCTGTTGCAAAGTTTCCTTCTAAAGGCGGATTAAGAAATGATATGGGCGCTTACGGCGGGATGACAGCGGCGATTATTTCTGCAGTATCCGTTATCGGAATCAGAAAAACGGAAGGTTCTATTCCATCAGAATACGGGCTTGAACAGAACTTTCCCAATCCTTTTAACTCATCATCAGTAATTGAATTCAGTATCCCCGTAAGCAGCCCGGTAAAGCTTAATGTGTTTGATATGGAAGGCAGGGAGGTAAAGACTCTTGTTAATAGTTTCCTAAATACGGGAAATTATGTAATAAGGTTTGATGCATTTCATCTTTCATCCGGAGTGTATTTCTACAAACTTTCCGCGGATAATTTTTCTCAAATAAGGAAAATGATTCTTGTAAAATAAGTGCATTTTCCTTATTCAGGTTTTATGTTGAAAAGGAGCAATAGTAAGGGATGACATGCAAAATAGCGGTTCATCTTTTTACTTTATAAATAATTCTGAATGTATTATTTTTAGATAAATATCAATTTAAAATTAATACTGATATGAAACCAACATTAGTAGTCGTAATTGGGTTCTTATTAATGATTGTCTGGACAGCTTTGCATGATATAATAAAAGGCGGAGAGAATCTTACTGCAGAATATATTGCAGTTATTATAAGCGCGGTTTTGCTGCCTGTTACGGTTTATTCCTTAGTGAGAAAATAACGGGGCTCATAAATAATCCGTTAACAAATATTTATATTTAGGATTTTAAAAGTTGACCGGCGAAAAACGCCGTCAATAATATCATTCCGAAAAACTTCTCATAAGCATTGATGAACAAAGCGGCTTCAATAAGCAACTTGCATTTAAACGGATAGAACATTCCAACATGAATTCTTCTGAGACACGGAATCACTGACAATTTTCAGGATTCCGATTATGAGAATCCGGATTACCATTTTGCTTCCAATGAAAACATAGAATAATCTTAGTATGATATAAAAGCTATTATAATATTATCATAGAAGATATTTCCAGAAACAAATAATATATTTTTCCGTAAGATACACATATGAGTATAATAATTACCGAAGGGCTTTGCTACGAATTTGCAAAGAGTACGCCTGTTTTGAGGGATGTAAATCTCCATGTACCGGAAAGTGCGGTTTACGGATTTTTAGGTCCGAACGGTGCGGGAAAAACGACAACTTTAAGGCTGCTTCTGGGACTGCTGAAAATACAGAAAGGAAGCGTGAGAATTTTCGGTGATTCATTTCTGCAAAACAGAATTGAAGTATTGAAACTAACAGGAACTTTGATTGAACAGCCGTCTTTGTACCCCCATCTAACAGGTTATGAAAATCTTGATGTTTACAGAATTATTTTCGGAGGTGCAAAAAACAGAATCGATGAAGTACTTCGACTTGTAAAGCTTGATGATGCGAAAGGAAAACTGGTTAAAGCGTATTCACTTGGTATGAAGCAGAGGCTTTCAATAGCGCTTGCACTTCTTCACAAACCCAAACTTCTGATTCTTGACGAGCCGACGAACGGGCTGGACCCTCAGGGAATTGTGGAAATAAGAGAGCTTATTGGTTCGCTTGCAAAAGAAACAGGAGTGACGGTACTTGTTTCGAGCCACATACTTAGTGAAGTTGAAAAGACCGCAACACACGTCGGAATAATCAATAAAGGCAGCATGCTGTTTCAGGGAACTATAGAAGAACTGAAAAGTATGAACTCGAAGAACAGGAAAATAATTATTAACACATCGGACAATGTTACAGCGGTAAATATTATCAGGAAAGTATTAGCAAATGCAGATATTAACGGAGATATTATTACCGCTGAATGCGACGATAAAGAAAAGATTGCATCAGTGAATAAGGAACTTGTGAGCGCGGGAATTAATGTTTATGAGATTACTTCCAGAAGAAATAACCTTGAAGATTTATTTATTGAATTAACTACGGAGAACAATGCTTATAAAGGTAATTAAAGCGGAATTCTTAAAATCCAAACGGAGTGCCGCGGTCAGACTGACATTAATAGGCTCTGCATTCATACCATTTGTATTTCTGCTGATGTATGTATTTAAACCCGAACATTTTATTGAATCTGTTTCACCTAATCCGTGGATAGAGCATTATGTAGGGGGATTTCAGTCGGGAGCAGTATTCCTGCTTCCAATGTTTATTATTCTGATTACAAGTCTTGTGACACAGATAGAAACCAGAAACAATGCATGGAAGCAGGTGTTTACTTCACCCGTCAGCGTAACTTCTGTCATAATTGCAAAGTTTGTTTTGATACAGGTGATAATTATATCATGCTTTATACTATTTGATATATACATGGCAATATCTGCATTGACAGCTAACCTGATAAATCCGGGATATAATTTCTTCACAACACATGCAGATATGAATGCAATATTAATGTACTCGTTGAAAATATATTTAGCTACGCTGGGAATATCGGCGATTCAGTTCTGGATTAGCTTGCGGTTTAAAAATTACATATTGCCTCTTGGGATTGGTATGGCTTTGCTGATAACAGGAATGATAGTATTAAGGTGGGAATATATTTATCTTTATCCTTATGCATATCCGATGTTATCGTTTATGACATCGGTTAAACTTCATCAGAATTGGGTAGTAAAGAACGAATACATTTCGGCATGCTATGCAGTGTTTGTTTTAGCATTAGCAATAATTGATGTGAACAGGTTTAGTGAAAAGGGATAAACGCCCTTTACCTAATATCTATCCAACGAAATGTACTCCTTCGAAATATTCATTCAAGAATTTATAGTCGAATGCGCTCATAAATATCCATCCTATTTTTCCGCTTGCACTTTTTACCTGAATCCAGACCCACAAGGTTTCTTCTCCATGAGAGTTTTTAATAGTTGTATATTTAGTGTCGTAGCCAGTAAGTATAACCTTTTCACCTTTCTTGATTTCCGTGACTACTGAGTTTTCGTCGTATCCCGTTACAGTATATTTTATATAGTTTTTAACTATTTCGGATTGTACTTTGCAGTTTGATTTTCTGTCTTTATAAATCTTAAAAGATTTTACTGCTTCTACTTCATAATCTTTTACAACACGTCCTTCATAGAACGTGTAATAGAACGTCCATTTAATAGGGTAAAAATCTATAGGTATTTTCTCTAAACTATTCCCATCCTTCGAAAGTTTGTACGTATCTTGTTCTTTGCAGAATCCCATCCATTTTACACCCATCACTACTCCCGAGCCGTCGGGAATAAACTCCAGCAGGAAATCGGTCTTTGCAATCTGTATCAATCCGTTCGAGTATTTATAAACCCAATAGCAATAATCAGGCGAACCTCCCGATGAAATCAATATCTCTTTAGATTTGTCTTTGCTGTTTATGTCAACAATTTCAACTCCGAAACTATCTTCGTACGGAAGTGAATCGCTCATTGATTTCCCGTTAACTGTTATGGTGAAAACGGAAACTGCAGAGCCGTATCGGCTATCGTTCGATAAACCTGCAACAGGAAACTGTTTTACCACCACTGAAATATTGACGGGATTATCTCCATCGTTTAAAACTGCTTTGAATGTTGTGTCTGCGGGTGATGCGAATGCATTAAAATATAAAAAACATAAAAATACGGGAAGCAATAATATTGTTTTCATGTATTTTGTTTTTATTTTATGAAATAGATTAGACAAAATATAATTATAAAATAATTCAAATTAAATTGTTTTAAGTTGTTAAGATAAATTTAAATAAAATATTTGTGTCATAAATAGAAACTTCTTTCTTCTTAAACACTTGTTCACTTAGATAGTTGCATGAATGAAAACAAT
>JBHELA010000329.1:0-2718 GCA_041859005.1 Ignavibacteria bacterium | reverse complement strand
AAAGATACTATCCCACACGGGAAGTTTGCGTGACGGTTCAGCTTACAACAGTTTTTTGAATGCAAGTTATTCACAGAATCCACCTCCGCATCTGCAGAACCTGCTTGTTCCGGGCGGAGCATACTACTCGTCGAGTATGTACAGCTCATCAAAGCAACCGTCTTCAAACTACTTTGTTTATTCTAATAATAATTACGGAGTTATTGCAACTGTTATAGAAAAAGTTACAAATGTTCGTTTTGATATTTTCTGCCGAAACAATATTTTGCTTCCTCTCGGTCTTTCTGCTAGTTTTGTTGTTAATGACCTGCCGAACATAAACAATGTATCTGTATTATACAGGTTCATAGGAAACACATGGGTTCCTCAGGCTGATGATTACAACGGTGTTATGCCGCCGCCTCGTGATTTATCTTCGTATATAATCGGCTCGAATGCGGTAATATTCGGTCCGCAGGGCAGCTTAAGAATTTCAGCTTCAGATTTATCTGTATTTATGCGTGCTTTAAAGAATGGCGGAATATATAATATGACAAGAATATTAAACGATACTACGGTAAATAGGATGCTGACTCCGCAATGGATGTTTGACGGTACAAACGGAAATTCATACAATAACATATTCATGACCTATGGGCTTGGTACACACCGTACGCGCGACTTACTGGTTCAGGATACTTTATTCGGGCATCCCGGCGAAGCCTACGGTTTAATAAGTGACATGTATTTCTCAGGCAGCAGGGATTATGGTATAATTCTGATTGCAAACGGGGGAGTGTGGGGTAGCGGTGTTTACAGCGGATGGTATAATTTAGAGGAAGAAGTATTTCAGGCTTGCTACAATAATCTGGACAGTTTGCTTACGATAGTTTCAAACGAGGAGATGCTGCCCGTTGAACTGATTCTTGAGCAGAACTATCCGAATCCGTTTAATTCATCAAGCCGAATTAAATTCAATGTACCTACAATGCACAATCATTCAGCAGATAAAGTTAAAGTTACATTAAAAGTGTATGATATGAAAGGTTGCGAAATAGCAGAGTTAATGGATGATTATCTTGAGCCCGGAGCGTATGAAAGGAGTTTTAGTCTCTTAAACTATCACAGCGGTGCTTATATTTACAAATTAACTGCGGGGGAATTAAGCAAGTCACGCGTTATGATATACCTGAAATAATCTGCATTATTATTTCAGGGAATTGGATATACTATAAATTCGTATAAGTTTTTTCAATAAATTCTCCATCTTGTCAAGTTTAATCATATTCGACCCGTCGCTCAGTGCTTTAGATGGGTTCGGATGTGTTTCAAAGAAGAACCCGTCCACTCCGATTGCACATGCAGCTTTCGATAGAGGCTCTATAAACTCAGGATTGCCTCCGCTTACTCCGTTTTCTTTAGAAGGCATCTGTACTGAATGTGTTGCATCGAATATTACCGGATAACCAAACTTCTTCATTATCGGAAAGCTTCTGAAATCAACAACAAGATTCTGATATCCGAACGAACTTCCTCTTTCTGTAAGCATTATTTTCTTGTTTCCTGTTGCTTCTACTTTCTTCGCCTGATATATCATATCCTGCGGCGCAAGAAATTGCCCCTTTTTAACGTTAACGATTTTGTTCGTGTTTCCCGCTGCTTCAAGTATATCAGTCTGTCTGCAAAGAAATGCCGGTATCTGTATTACGTCAACAATATCACCGAGCAGTTCTGCTTCCAGAGCAGAATGTACATCAGTAAGTACAGGTACATTAAACTCATACCGCACGCTTTCAAGTATTGATATAGCTTTATCGAAATCAATTCCCTTGAATGATTTCCCTGAGGTTCTGTTTGCTTTTTTATAAGATGCTTTGAAAATAAATGGTATTTTGTGTTTGTCTGTTATTGTCTTTAGCTTCTCGCATGTCTTGAATACAATACTTTTGCTCTCCACAACACACGGACCTGATATCAGCAAAAAATTACTGAGATTCTTAAGTCCTAATTCACTCTTAAAATAATTTGGTAACATAATTCTTCTATCTGTTTAAGTAGTCCGTTAATTTTTGTTTTAGTTCTTTCGCTGTATATGAAGACTTCTCGTACATGCCTGCATTAATTCTTTGCCTCATGGCTTCGTATATACATACTGCAACCGAGACCGATACGTTCAGCGATTGCACCATTCCGAACATCGGTATCAGAAAATTCTTGTCTGAAAGTTTCTTCGCCTCTTCGGAAACTCCTCTGTGTTCATTCCCGAATACCAGCGCTATTTTCTTCGTCAAATCAATATCATACAATGAAAGATTCTTTTCGTTTTCCTCCATGTGAGTAGAATATATTTTGTACTTCTGTTTCTTTAGTTCAGCAAAGCATTTCTTTACAGAGTCATACTTAACAACCTCAACCCATTTCTTTGCACTCGCAGAAGAAACCTTGCTTATTCTTGGAAACTTTTCCTCTCCGTTATAAATCAGATGCACCTTATCTATTCCTACTGATTCTGCTGTTCTCATTATTGCGCTTACGTTATGCGGGTCATGAAGGTTCTCAAGCACAAGCGTAAGATACTTTTGCCTCTTAGAAACAACCTCTCTGAACTTATTTAGCCTTTTTTCTGTCAATACTATTAGATTAATTAAGACTTTATTTTTAAAAATTAATCAAATATGTTACTATATGCAATTTAAAATTATGAGGGTATTTCCTGTATCTGTTATGCTTGGTTTATTT